>CALBET010000618.1 GCA_937888665.1 uncultured Acidobacteriota bacterium | reverse complement strand
GCGCGCGCCACCCTCTATCGGCATCGACAGCCCGTCCGGCCGTCGACGCCGACCGTCCGGGCCCCCTCGTCGCGCGCGCTCGGCCCTGCCGAGCGGCAGGCCGTCCTCGACGTGTTGCACAGCGAGCGATTCGTCGACCAATCGCCCGCCGAGGTCTACGCCACGCTGCTCGAGGAGCAGACCTATCTCTGCTCGACGCGCACGATGTATCGCCTCCTCGCGGCCGCGGCCGAGGTCCGCGAGCGGCGGACGCAGGCCCGACATCCGGTGTACGCGAAACCGGAACTCGTGGCGACGGCCCCGAATCAGGTCTGGTCGTGGGACATCACCAAGCTCAAGGGGCCGATCCCGTACCTCTATTACTCGCTGTATGTGATCCTCGATCTGTTCAGCCGCTACGTCGTGGGCTGGATGGTCGCGGGGCACGAGAACGCCCGCCTGGCCCAGCGCCTGATCGCCGCGACGTGCCGCAAGCAGGGGATCGGCCCGCACCAACTGACCATCCACGCCGACCGCGGGGCGCCGATGCGCAGCAAGCTGGTCGCCGAGCTGTTCTCGGACCTCAACATCGACGCGAGTCACTCGCGGCCACGCGTGAGCAATGACAATCCGTTTTCCGAAGCGCAGGTCCGGACGTTCAAATACCGGCCGGAGTTTCCGCAGCGCTTCGGCGCCATCGAACACGCTCGCAGCGTGAGCCGGCATCTCTTCGCGTGGTACAACGAGGCGCACCATCACAGTGGCCTGAGCTATCTCACGCCGGCCGACGTCCACCACGGGCGGGCGGCCACGATCCTCAAGGTCCGGCATCACGCGCGCCTGGCCGCCTACGACGCGCATCCCGAACGCTTCGTGCAGGGTCCGCCGCGCCTCGAACTCCTGCCGCACGCGGTGTGGATCAATCCGCCGGCGAAATCGACCGCCCAGGATGCCCCAGAAACGACGATCGTCACACCAGCCGACCTGCAGCAGGGGGACATCCGAGGGCCACAACGCATCATCGGCGCTCCGGCCATCCCGAAGATCAAGTCGATGGAGTTGCTACAGTAAATTCTGAATCAGGTTGTCTCAAACGCGTTGACACGAACAACGGTAGCCACCCTCTTCACTCGGCTCAAGAACGATGGTCAGCTTCATGTGCGGCGTCTCCAGTCTCGAAAGCGATTATACCTGTCGAACGCGGTCCCCGAACAGCGCCGAAGCGTCCGTGGCGCAAGACCGATCCGACGACGGTAAAGGGGTGATTACGCACTTGGGGACGCCACCGTGCTTGGACACCCGAGCACCGCCGCGAGCGACCGGATTGTCCCGGTCCCGGTGATCTGCACGTATCGCCCATTGTCCCGCGTTTCAGGCGCAAACGTCAGCCGTCCCACGAGCAGTTTCCGCAGCAGTTGTCGGGCCTGTGTCGTGTGACGTGCGAGGAGGCCCCGCCACTCGGTCAGCCGCTCCGTGAGATCGCGCTCCAGCCGCGTCAGGTCCAGGCTGGGCAGCTGTGCCACCCGCTCCATGGCCGTCAGTGTCGCCCGCAGACTCCCCTGCCGCTGCTCCCGGTCCTTGATGGCCGCCACCACGGACGGCACATCCCCACCGGCCGCCAGCGCCTCGGTGAGCCGCGACAACTCCCGTTCCAGGTCGGTTAGTTGCCCGCGCACGGCGTCCGTGTCAGGCGGATGCTCGGCCAGCGCCGCGATCTGCTCAGCCGCGCGTGCCACGGCGGCAATCACAACCTCCGGCGAGAGGACTTGTTCGCGGACGGCCTCTACCAACGCCTTGTTGGCCGCGACCATCGGCACCCCGTGCCCGTTGGGGCCCACCGACGTGCCTCGCGTGTGATACGCAGTGCAGGCGTAGTAGATGGCGCGTGTGCTGCCGTCGTTCCGACTTCGCACGCTGACGCCGCCCCCGCACGTCGCGCAGGTCGACAGCCCACCGAGCAGATACTTGCTGTCGCCCCCACCCGGCGGACGGCCCCAGAGCCGCCCGCCCGTCGTGCGAAGATACCGGGTCTTGTTCGTCGCGAGTCCCGATTAAGAATTCGCCACCCACACGACGTCATCACCTTCATCGAGATCGACAATCGTAGCCCGTTAGGCTACACTTTACAGGTGGAGATCGGGAGCGTATCCCATCGAGGCATCCGTCGTTTGTTTCTCAAGGATGACCCGAAAGGGGTTCCGGCAGCAGCAGTGGACAAGCTTCGCAAGATGCTCGCTTTTCTGCAGGACATGGACAACGTCGCCGAGTTGCGCACGATCCCCGTCTGGAAGGCCCATCAACTGACCGGCGGTCGGAAGGGCGCGTGGAGCCTCCACGTCACTCGCAATTGGCGTCTCACGTTTCGCGTTGACGGCAAGGAGATCGTCGATATCGACTTCGAGGACTATCACTGAGGGCACAACCTTATGCGTATGCTGAATCCGCCCCATCCTGGCGTCTTCGTGAAGACCGAGGTCATCGAGCCTCTGGGCCTGACCGTTGCGGCCGCTGCCACGGTTCTTGGTGTCTCGCGCCCCACACTGTCGACGCTGCTCAACGGTCGTTCCGACCTGTCGGCCACGATGGCGTTGCGCCTCGAGAAGGCTTTCGGTATCAAGATGGACACCCTGATGCGCATGCAAGCATCCTACGATATTGCTCGCGCCCGAACGCGGGAGGCCGACATTACGGTCGCGCCTTACCGCGGCGTTGTCGCGTGATTCGCGGTGCTGTTTCCACCGGGCACAGTGAAGTTCCGGTCGAACATGGCAGAGTAGCCGATGACGAGCCAGCCGAGCTATCGCGGGGACCGATTTCCCCCTGAAATCATCAGTTACGCCGTTCATCAGGCAGGTGCCGCTTGACCAGAGGTTCGTCCACGGCGCGGAGCAGCTTCCCCTTGAGCCTCGCCACGACGGCAGACGCAATGTCATCCTGGACGGCGAAGACATCCTCCATCCCCCGGTCGTACCGTTCCGACCAGAGGTGATACCCATCCGCGATGTTGCTTGAGCTGCGCCATGACACGGAGACGCTTCCCCGCCGTCCGCACACTGCCTTCGAGCACGGTCTTGACGTTCAGGGCATCACCGATAGCGCGAACGTCCTGAGCGATGAGGGCGGTCACGTCGTAGTGCCAACCGCCGGTGCGCCGGCTCGTGTCGGGGCTACTGCCCATCGATTGAGAAGGCGAGCAGCACGTTGCCCGGCATGTAGTTGGCAAAGCCATAGCCAGAGCTGACGTACAGCATTCCGCCCGCAATGGTGGCACCGGGACCGTTGAGCGACCCCCCGCGGCCCGGGACGCCGTTGACGGTCTCGTAGTCACCCGCCGTGTCGACATCCCAGATCACCGTGCCGGTGTCGGTCGCGTAGGCGCGGATGTGGCCGTCCAGGCTGCCCGAGAACACGACCCCGGGGATCGCGGTGACGGCGCCCGGCTGCGCCGTGTGGCACCCCGGGCGGCTGCCGCAGGTGTCCTGGAACGGTGGCGCTTCCCAGACCACGTCGCCGGTGGCGATGCGGAGGGCCGCCATCCCGCCCGCCTCACCGGGGACCTTCTCCAGGGCATCCGAGATCGCTGCGAACACGGTCTCGCCGTCAGAGGCGAACCCCCACTCGATGCCGCCGAGCACGCCGCCTCCAGAGACCCGCGTCTCCCAGACGATCTCGCCGGTGTCGGGATCGAGGCGATACATCACGCCGGACTTCTGCCCCGCGAGCAGCAGTTCCTGGCCCCCGATGGTGGTCAGCACGATGGCGCTCCCGAAGTCGTGGTCCGGGCCGGCATCGTCCGGGCAGTTGGCCCGGGTCGCTTCGTCTGGCGACAGGCACGCGCCGACCCACGCGTCGCCGGGCGTCGTCTGTGAGACCCAGAGGACGTCACCGGTGTCCATCGCCAGGGCCACGATCGCATCACTGAGCGGCGACACGGGGTTGGAGTAGGAGTCGCCCGTGGCCACATACATCCGGTTGCGGTCAGGGTCGAGCGTCGGGGATGCCCAGATGCCGACCCCGGACGGTCCCCACTGCTGGACGCCGGCTGAGTTCAGGCCGGTGCGGGTCGGCGCCTCATCGATGGGATAGCGCTGCCAGAGCTGGCGACCAGTGGTCGCGTCGAGCGCCGCCACGCTGCCGCGGAACGTGCAGCACTGGTAGGTCGGAGCTTCGGCGGCCACTTCTTCGAGCGAGGCGACCGGCACGTACAGACGACCGTCGTGGAGGGCGGGCGCCCCGGTGATGCGCGCGTGAGCGTGGTCGTCCACCTCGACCTTCCACCGGCGCTCGCCGGTCTCAAAGTCGACGGCGTAGGCGTTGCCGGTCAGATCGCCGAAGAACGCCGTGGCACGGCCGCCCGGCCCCGGTCCCACGGTGATGGTCGACCGGACACCCGCGTCGGTCTCGTGGGCCCAGTGGAGGCAGCCAGTGTCCGCGTCCAGCGCGTAGACGACGCCGACGCCGGATCCCACCAGCGCGCGGCCGCCGACGATCGTCGCCTGGAGGGAGGCGACCGTCACCCCCGGAAAGCCGAACGCCCACTTGAGGGACAGGTCCGGCACGCTGTCGGCCCCGAGCCCCGCCGCTTCGGCGGACTGAAACCTCGCGTTGTTGCGGTCGGGACTCCAGCCGTTCCAGCTCGGCCCCGCATAGGGATCGGCCGGCACCGCCCCACCACCGCTGCAATACGCGGTTTGTGGGATCTGGTCGAGCGGTGCTGCCAGTGACCCGGGCGCACTTCCGGAAACATATTCGGCGACCGCGCGCTTGTCCTCCGTACTCAGCCCCGTCGCCTGTCCCGCCATGAGCCCGGCCGACAGCGCCTCATAGATCCGCGCCGCCGGGTACTCCCGGATCGGGCCAGACGAGAAGAGCACGGGGAGGTCGCCTTCATGGCACCGGGCGCAGTTCTGCCGGTAGAGGCGCTCACCGTCAGGCGGTTGCGCGGCACCGACGGCAGCGACGGATAGGACCAGCATGGTGGCGACGGAGACGGTACGCATGGAACCTCCTCATCTGTTGACAAACAAACGTCCACGTCCTCATGTGCTGACATCGCGGCGCAGTTGCGCGTCGGTCGCCTGCCAGACCTTCCCCTGGAGAATCTGAGATCCGACGTGGGGGCGACCGTCCAGCGGAATGATCCGCACGTCGTGGTTCTGCTCGTTGAGTAGCGCGACGGAGCCGGGCGTCTGGAAAATCTGCACATTGCTGTTGTAGCCGCCGACGCTGATCGGCGGACCCGCCTTCGCGTGCTGGATGCACCGATCGCCGGCGTCGAGGTCCGTTCACGATTCGGCCGGCAACGCGCCGCGGCGCGTAGCGGCAATCCGGCTCGCCTCGGGCGAGTCGGCTCGGCGTTGCGCCTCCGCCATCAACCGAGGCAGGCGCCCATCGGCGGGATCCACAATCAACGACGTGCGCCGGGTGCCCACGGCCGTTGTGCCCCGGTCCAGCCAGAAGTTGTTGTAGAACCCGGGGGTGCCGTCATCCCGGCTGTCCACCTGGTCGTCGGCTGACGTTCGCGCGGGCGCCCGCGTCAACAGGCGCTGATTTCGGTCGAGGTTGTCCTGCTCGATGCTCGCGGCTTCTTCCTCTGTCAGGAACTCTTTCTCCGCCTGCTCTTCAGGGCGTTGAAGGGGCGTGACCGTGCGATAGTCCCAGACGCCCTCCAGGTCCGGGTCACCCCATGGCGTGCTGGCAGGGCCCGTCGACTGAGCCGCGGCCGACAGTGACGTCGGCATCATGACGGCGATCACTCCACACCCACCGGCGTTGGTTCGACTGCTCATCCGACCCTCCCCTTCACATCTGCGGATACGCGGCCTTCGTCTGACCGTAACCTACGCCTTCCTCACGGAAATCTCAATGCCGCTCGCGGGCGAGGCCAAGATCGGGAATGGCACGACTGATCACAAGCCTCCTGCCACGGCTCTCCCGAAAGCCCTCCTGGACCGTACCGGCAGTATTTGACCGATGAACGACGCAGATCGGCGGGAGGCAGCGCCCGTCGAATGCCGCGTGAATTTCACCACGGGCTGCTAGTACTAC
>CALBET010000617.1 GCA_937888665.1 uncultured Acidobacteriota bacterium | reverse complement strand
GGCTCCCGCGGAGCGCGCGCACCGACAGCTTGAGGTCCTGCAGCAGTGTCTCCATAGGTCCTGCTCCTACTTAGACGGGGCTACGCCCCGAGCCCCGGCCGTACAGTGCTAGGACGGATGGGGCCGGCCGCTAGTTCAGTGGGACAGGATCAGGGGACGCTGGGCACCGGGTTCCCCCGGATGTCCGTCAACGGCTTGTACCCGGAGGCTCGGGCCCGACCCTCTTCGGCACTGGTGTAGAACCCGGAGGTGGTCAGCGTGATCGTGATCTTCTCGGTTCCGACGTTTTCCCAATACCAGCCGTGAATGCCGGTGAAGGGCGCGGTGTAGGTGCCGTGTCCGTTGTCGAGATCTCGAGCGTCGAAACTTTCGGCATAGCCGGGCGGGGCCCCGTCTGGGGACGCGTGGAAGTTGTAGGTGACCGGGCCGGTGGCCTGCCAGGTGAACACCATATTGCTGCCCTCATCGAGTCGGTAGAAGTACTCCACCCACTCGGCCGGATAGAGCGTGAGCTCCGCGTGGTCCGTGCGGTACTCGCCGTCTTCCGCCGCGAACGGTTGCGACTGCCCCAGCGCGAGCAGACCGAACAGGCGGCCGGTGCCCAGCACGTCGATGCCATACTCGGCGGGCAGGATGGCGCCGAACAGCAGCGCCGCCGCCGTCACCAGTGCCCCGGCCGTCGCGATGAGAATCTTCCGTCGGGAAGGTAATTCGCCGTGCTCAGGCATCTCTCTAGATTCTACGGAGACTCTACGAAAACAGCACGAGGTCGACGATCTGGATGCCGGCCAAGAGGAACCCACCGAGCATGAGCGCGGTGTTCGTCGCGAAGCTGTAGGACAGAAAGCTGGGACGGGTGCGCCAGTAGCTCAGCAGCGCCACGACGCCACACAAGGCCACCATCTGCCCGATCTCGACGCCGACGTTAAAGCTGAGAATATTGGCGACCAGTCCGTTCTCCGACACCATGAACTCTTGCAGCTTCGTGGCCAGTCCGAGTCCGTGGAACAGCCCGAACACGAGCACCGCGATCCGTGTGTTCGGCTTGACGTTGAACAGGCGTTCAAAGCCATTGATGTTCTCGAACCCTTTGTACACGACAGACAGCCCGATGATGGTGTCGATGACGTAGGGGTTGACGCTGACATCGGCCAGTACGCCAATCAGCAGGGTCAGGCTGTGACCCAGGGTGAACAGGCTGACGTAGAGGACGACATCTTTCAGCCGGTACAGAAAGAAGATGACGCCCACCAGAAACAGCAGGTGGTCGTACCCGGTCACCATGTGTTTGGCGCCCAGGTACAGGAACGGTCCGGGCGCCGGCCCATCGACCGATTGCACGAACCCGGCGTTCGTGCCCTCCATGGGATGGGCGAGCAGGGCACTGCTCGAGAGAGCCAGTACGAGGCCGACGACGGCCATCGTGCACGCAAGACCTCTGGGTAGAGTCATCTCCTTGCCAGTGTATGACATCGCCCGACCGTCTTTGGCCCGAAAAGTGTCTGGTTCGCGCCGCGGGTCCGAGCGCGCGCCGAGTCCGGCGGCTCAGGAACCGACAGGGTCGCCGGGAGACCCCGCGTCCGCAAACGCGTCGTCGTTCGACGTGGCGGCCTTCCGCTCCTGGAGCGCCTTCGCGAGCAGATAGGCGCCGACGAAAATCGGGGCAAGCGGCCACCACTCTTCGATCCAGTCGAGGGTCATCCCGAAGCGCGTATTCGCGAGCAGGATGACCCCCACGACTATCAACGCCACCCCGCCGCCAATCGAGCCCCCAAAGCTCGGTAGCGCCATGTTCATGTTGGGCAACTCGATTCCCTCCATGCCGTCTAGCGCCAGGTTATACAGGTTGGCTCGGCGGCCGGCGTCGACGACGTTGTACACGAAGAAGAACGCGAGAAAAATGCTCATCACCGGGAGTAGCGGGTTCGGGCCCCGGACGCCGGCCAGAAACGCAATGGTCGAGCCGAAGATGATGTTGTGGATGAAGCCGAGCTTGTAGTACCCCACGTAGATCTGGCCCACCCCAGGCATCAGCGAGAGCAGACCGGCGAGCATCGGCGACTTGCGTTGCAGCCCTCGCGCGTAGCCCGCGGGACGGGGAGCGTAGGCGGCGACCGGTGGGGTCGGGGCCGCGGGTGGCGGGGGCACCGCCGGTGGGGCCTGCGGGGAGGCCGCCTGTTCCTCAGAGTCGTTCATGATGTGCTCCTTTGGTCCGGGAGCGGCCCGGAGTCGGTGGTTGTGGAAATCAGGCGGCGCAACACGGCGCCGGCGTCGCGGCCCAGCGAGCGCAGCGCGTCGACCCCGCTGAACAGATCGCGGTCCATTACCGCCGCCGTAAAACGCCGCCAGTGTGTGCCCAGATCGGGGGCGGCTTGCGCTGCCTGGCGAGAGTAGGCCGAGAGGCCGGCCAGGATGCCAGTGGCGTCGTCGGGCGTGCGCTCATGGCCCAGCGCACGCTCGCTGAGGCGGCCGACGCGTCGGTTGAGCGCCGCCACCGCGCTGACACCGGCCGCCTGCGTGTCGGACGCACTCTGTTGAATCAGCGTCAGCGCCTGGGCGGGGGTGGCTCTGAGTGGCGACCACGATGCGCCGAAGAACAGCCACACCACCAGGGTCGCCACATACCCAGCTTCCCAGGCGATACGCGGACGCTCCAGCAGATGCTGGCCCGCGTCTCGCAGCCGCGTCCAGAGACTGGCCTCCCGCACCGGTCTGGACGTGGTGCTGGCAAGCACATCGTGCACGAGGGCGGCGTCTGGGCTCAGTTCGGCGAACGTGCAGAGATCGTCGCGCAGGCGCATCATCGCCCTGGAGACTGCCGCACACTCCGGGCAGTGCCGCACGTGGGCGTCCACCAGAGCCAGCTCTACCTCCTGGTCCAGTTGCTCGTCCGGCGCTAGGCCCAGGTCGTCGAGCGCCCTGTCGACCAGTTCGCCCAGTCCAGCTTGGGCGCGTGCGCAGGGAGGCCCGCTCGTTCTCGCGAGAATCGACTCGGCCAGCCCGCTCGGCGCGGCCATGCCGCCGTGGCCCACGGGGTCGGTAGCGGTTGCTGGCCCATCTCCATCGTCCGCCCGCATGAGCTGATACAACTCGTCGCAGCGGTGGCAGGTGGCCCGGTGGGCCTCCACGGCAGCGTGGTCGGCGGCGGGCAGCGTACCGTCCAGCCGCGCGTCGAGTTGGTCGTGGAACAGTGCGCAGTCCATCAGTTCATCTCAGCGCTGCCCGTGGGCCCGGCGTATGACGGGTCGAGCGCGATGACCTGTTTTGCCAGTTCGACCCGGGCGCGGTTCGAGCGCGACTTCACCGTCCCGATCGGCAGGCCCAGCATGTCGGCGATGTCCTTGAGCGCCAGCCCCTGTATCTCCTTGAGCAGAATCATTTCTCGGTTCTGCCCGTTCAGCCGCCCGAGCGCGTCGTAGACCAGCCGCTTCCGGGTATCGGCGACCCACGACTGTTCCGGGTCGGGCGCGGTGTCCGCCATCGTCCACTCCCGGTCCTCGACCAACACATCCTCCGCTGGAGGACGCGCCTTCCGGCGCCGAATCTGATCGATGCAGTGGTTGCGCGTAATGCGGAGCAGCCATGCTATGAACCCGTCGCCGTGGTAGCCGTCCAGCTGCCGATAAACCCGCACGAACACCTCCTGGGTCGCGTCCCGCGCGTCTTCGAACCGTCCCATGTAGTGGTAGGCGAGCGCGTAGACGCGTCCTTGACAGCGTCGGACAAGCTGCTCCCAGGCCAAGTCGTCTCCCCGGCGGCAGCGTTCCACGAGTACTGGTAACTCAGTCGGCATTCTTAGACGGGGCTACGCCCCGAACCCCACGCGGTCGCTTCGCGGGGGCCCCATCGCCCCACTCCGCGGCCGCGGGGCGCGCATTGTCGCGCGCCTGAAACGGGGCGACGCCCCGAACCCCACGCGGTCGCTCGCGGGGGCCCCATCGCCCCACTCCGCGGCCGCGGGGCGCGCATTGCCGCGCGCCTGGTTGCGTTCCTCCGTATCAACGGACATTGATCAACAGATCCATGCCATCAGAGCCGCCAGGACATCCCTCTGTCCTGAACTGATCAACGCATCGCGGCGGGAAAGGTTCGGGCACCGCTACAATAGCCTTCATGTTCCGAATCTCGTTGGTGGTCGCGGTCGTCACCCTGCTCGGCACGGGGGTGCGGGCCGACGACTGGCCGGCTTTCCGCGGGCCAACCGGTCAGGGGCACTCCTCCGAACGCGGGCTCCCGGTCGAGTGGAGCGAATCGTCGAACGTGCTGTGGAAGACACCGGTGGTCGGTCGCGGGTGGTCGTCCCCCGTGGTGGCGGACGGCCGGGTCTGGCTGACGACCGCGACGGACGACGGTGAAGGGTCGTTGCGCCTCCTCGGCTACGAGGTCGAGACCGGGCAGGAGGTGGTGAACGCCGAGGTGTTTCGGGTGGCCGAGACCGCGTCCGCCAACCCGAAGAACAGTCAGGCCTCGCCCACGCCGATTGTCGACGCCGAACGCCACCGCGTGTACGTCCACTTTGGCGCAGACGGCACGGCGGCGCTGACCACCAGCGGTGACGTCATCTGGACCACCAGCTTTCCCTATGTCACACAGCACGGCAACGGCGGATCGCCGGTTCTTCATGACGGTCAGCTGTTCCTGAGTGTGGACGGATACGATACCGCCTACGTCGTGTCGTTGGACGCCGCCACCGGGCACGAGCGCTGGCGTACGCCCAGGCGCCAACCGATCTCGCAGGCGTATTCCACCCCACTCCTGATTCGCGTGGGCGACGGCGACCAGCTCTTCAGCATCGGCGCGTTCCGCGCGACGGCCTACAACCCGGCGTCGGGCGAGGAGCTGTGGGAGGTGTCCTACGGTGACGGTTTCTCCAATGTGCCCGCGCCCGTGTACGGCCACGGCATGGTCTATATCGCCACTGGATTTCAGGTGCCGTCGCTGATCGCGGTTCGGGCCGACGGCGCGGGCGACGTGACCGCGACCCATACCGCATGGACGCTTCGCCGAGGAGCACCGCTCACCCCGTCACCGCTCCTTGTCGGCGACGAGCTCTATCTGGTGTCCGACCTGGGTGTCGCCACCTGTGTCGATGCGGTCACGGGTGCCATCCACTGGCAGCAACGGTTGGGGGGCAACTTCTCGGCATCGCCGATATGGGCCGATGGTCGCATTTACTTCCAGAGCGAGGAAGGAGAGACTACGGTGATCGCCCCGGGCATTGCCTTCGAGTTACTCGCGACCAATGTGCTCGACGGATCGACCCTGGCATCGCCCGCCGTCGCCGCCGGGTCGCTGTTTATTCGCAGTCACGACCACCTCTATCGCATTGGCGGGCAGTCGTAGCCGGGGCACCTGCGCGCCCGGCGTTGAGAAGGAAGACAAGGAAGACAAGGAAGACATACATGACAGGTAGTACCCCACTGATCGTATTGGCGGCGTGCTCCCTCGGCGTCATCGCCTCGGCCGAACCGGTGACCGTGCTCTACGAGGACCAGGTGATCGCGGTAGAGCGCACCCTGGCCGACCCGAACGACCTGTGGGTCATGCCGGTGGACCTTCCGCGTGTGAACGGTTTCGAACTGAAACCAGAGGGCGCGTGCCTGGCGGAACTCTGCGTGCCGGTCCTCCAAGATCGGGACAGTGACATGTTCGTGACCCGCGGGGGCGAGCCCTGGTTCAACGTCACCGCGCTGGCCCGCCGACTCGAACAGGCATACACGGCCGACCACGACCACCACGTGTGGAGTTTTGGGGAGATTCCGGTCACGAGGACCACATTTCTTCGCTCCGCGATGGCGCCGGACTTCGAGCTGCCCAACCGGGCGGGCGAGCTCGTGCGGCTGTCGGATTTTCGTGGCAAGAAGGTCTTGCTTGTCACCTGGGCATCCTGGTGAGGGTGCCGCTATGACCTGCCCGGGTGGCAGGAGGTGTATGAGGAACTGCAGGATCAGAACTTCGAGATTATCGCGGTGGCCCAGGACACGCTAGGCGAGGCCGCCACTGGTGAGTGGTACGATGCCGCTGACC
>CALBET010000616.1 GCA_937888665.1 uncultured Acidobacteriota bacterium | reverse complement strand
TTGAGACGGCGGACGGGCCCTCGGACGTTGCTGCTCCGTACTTCGCCGATCTCGTGGGCGGAGAACTGGCGCCGATGCGACTATCCCATGCGACCGGCATCCGCGTCGAGACCACGCTCGATGTGCGTCTGCAACGACTCGCGGAAACCGCCGTCAGAGACGGATTGAGCGGTCTTGCGGGGCTCAGCGGATGGGATGCGGCAGCGGAGCCCCAGGTCGCCCTGGTCGCCGTGGACCCGCGCAACGGAGCCATCCGCGCGCTGGTGGGCGGCACCTCGTACCAACGGTCGCAGTTCAATCGGGCGGAGCGGGCTCGCCGACAGCCGGGGTCGATTATCAAGCCGTTCGTCTACCTCGCCGCGGTGGAGCGCGCTCGCCACGACCCTGACTTCACCTTCACCCCGTCGTCGCTGATCGATGACGCGCCGACCACGTTCATGCACGACGGGCGAGCGTGGCGGCCGACGAACTTCGGACAGGTGTACGACGGTGCCGTCACCGCACAGATGGCCCTTGCGCGGTCACGCAACGTCGCGGCCGTGAAAGTGGCGGAGCGGGCCGGGTTCCAGGCTGTCGCCGAACTCTGGTCCGGTGCGTCAGGCGGCACGACCCCACCCCCGTACCCGTCGCTGGCGCTTGGCACCTTCGAGGCCACCCCGCTGGAGGTCGCTTCCGCCTACGCGGTACTGGCCAACGGGGGCGAGCGGGCGCCGATTCACACGGTCGAACGGGTCACGACGGGGGACGGCAGCCGTGTTCCGTTGCGACGCGACCCTCCACAGCGGGTGGCCGCCGCCGACAGCGCGTTTCTGGTCACGCAGATGTTACGGAGTACGTTCGACGCCGGCACGGCCTCCGCCGCCAGGCGCGACGGCTTCCAGCGCGTGGCCGCCGGCAAGACCGGCACGACCGACGACCTGCGAGACGCCTGGTTTACCGGATTCACGCCAACGCTGCTGACCGTGGTGTGGGTCGGCCATGACGACAACAGCCCGCTGGGCCTGACTGGGGCCCAGGCGGCCCTTCCGATCTGGACGGACTTCATGCGGCGCGCGCTCGAAGGGCGTCACCCATCCGACTTCGACCAGCCCCCTGGGATCACCTGGGCTGAGGTCGACCCGGTCTCTGGACTCCTGGCCACGGCCCGGTGCCCCACCTCTCTGATGGAAGCGTTCCGCGACGGCACGGTACCACGGGCGCGATGCCCCCTTCATTGAACCGACGGACCCTCCGGGCGCGTCGAGAGCTACGCCACCGGGTATAATCCATGGATGCGCGCTTGGAGTCTGAGCATCCGTGGTATCTGCATCGTGGGCCTGAGCCTGGCGCTCGGGTGCGGTGCCGAGGCCCCCGAGGACGCCCCGCAGGGGGCGGCAGACCCTGCAAGCATCCTGGAGCCATTACCCCTGCCCGCACCGACAGCCGCCCCGGTGCCGGAGGCGCTCCCTGATATCGTGGCGCGGGTGAACACGCACAACATCACGAACGACGAGCTCGAACGGGCGGTCAGAAGCGCGGAGATTCAGGCCGGCCAGGCGCTACCGGCGCAGTTCCGTGACCAGGTGTATCGGTCGGTCCTGGAGCGACTAGTGTCATTCCATCTGTTGCTGCAGGAATCCGAGTCGCGCGGCATCGCCATCGATGAAGCGGTGGTGGACGAACGCATGACAAGCCTCAAGGCGAACTTCCCGACGGCCGAGGCGTTCGAGACGCAATTGAGTGACTGGGGCACCACCCTCGAAATCCTTCGTGGTGAGACTCGCCGGGACCTGCTGGTGGAGTTGGTGGTCGAGACCGCGGTGACATCGGACATCGACGTCGACGCCGAGACGACGCGGGCGTTCTACGACCAGCACACAGACCAGTTCACCGACGGCGGCGGGGCCGAGGCGCGGCACATCTTGATCGGCCTGAGTCCCGATGCCGAGGACGACGACAAGATGGCGGCGCGAGAACGAGCCGAGAGCGTCTTGACCGACCTCGCGGCCGGCGGGGATTTCGCGGAACTGGCGAAGGCCCATTCAGAGGATCAAGGGTCGGCCGCCAACGGGGGCGACCTGGGCCAGGTCGTCAAAGGCCAGACCGTCCCGGATTTCGAGGCGGCGCTGTTTGCCCTGTCCCCGGGCGAGACCAGCGGCGTCGTGGAAACGCCGTTCGGGTTTCACATCATCCAGATGATCGCGCTCGAAGAAGCGAGCACGGTCCCGTTCGCGGATGCCAGCGTCCAGATCAGGGAGTTTCTCGTCAGACAGGAACAGCAGGCGAGAACCGAGGCGTTCGTCGCGAAATTGCGCGCCACCAGCGACGTCGAGATTTTGATCTAATGAGAAACGAGGATGTGTTCGAGGCGGTCGCTGACGCGTTGAAGCGCGGGGAACCAGCCGCGCTGGTGACGATTATCCGGGCGCAGGGCTCCACCCCTCAGCGGGTCGGGGCGAAAATG
>CALBET010000615.1 GCA_937888665.1 uncultured Acidobacteriota bacterium | reverse complement strand
ACGCCCGAATTGTCCGGATGAACGCGGAGCACAACCCACCAGACATCCGAAGTTGGTTGGGCGACTCAGTCGGCCATTGGGAGGGCGATACCCTCGTCGTCGACACCACCAACTTCACCGACAATCCGTCGCTCGGCGGTGCGTCACGCAATCTGCATGTCGTGGAGCGGTTCTCCCGGCTGGACGCCGACACGCTCCTGTATGGGTTCACGGTCGATGACCCGTCGGCCTGGACTGCGCCGTGGAGCGGCGAATACCCCTGGCCCGCCTCGGACAACAACGTCTACGAGTACGCCTGTCACGAGGCGAACTACTCGTTCGGTGGCATCCTACGGGGCGCCCGGGTGCTCGAGCAGGATGCCCGGGACGCGGCCGCGGCCCGCGACTGAGAGACCAGCGCTCTCACCACGACTAGTCGGCCAGGACGTCTGCGCACGTAGACGACACCCGCTTGAAGGCTACGGGACGGTCGAGGCGTGTGTCCCGACCGTGATAGACGGCGCCCATGCCGCCTTCGCCCAGCTTGTTCCCGATCTCGTAGTGCTTGATGGTTCAGGCTTGCGATCGCACGTTCGCAGGAAGGGTCTTTGGCTCGATGCTCGATCAGCGCCCCTGAAGGGGCTTGCTACGACGGCCTGCTGCGTTTCCTCAGTTCCGAGGCGCAATGACCACGCGAAATCCTATGAACGGTCGTCTGGCGCCGGGGTCGGCACCGCCTCGGACGGCGGTCCGGACGTTGCGTTCGCTGTCGGTAAACGAACCGCCGCGCATGACCCAGAGGGCGTCGTCTCCCAACCGGTCGAGGTCGTCAGCCGCCGTGAACGGATACGGCTGATACGGACTACGGGTCCACTCCCAGACGTTGCCGCTCATGTCGGAGAGACCAAACGGGCACTCGGGGCACGGGGCGCTGCCGACCGGGGCGGTGCCGGGACCGCTGTAGTTGGCGCGGTCCCGGCGCGGTGTCCCGCCCCAGGGGTACACACGGCCGTCCGCGCTTCGGGCGGCCTTCTCCCACTGAGCTTCGGTCGGGAGGGTCACTCGCCACCCCGCCTCGAGGAGACGGCGCAGCTCTGGCGGGCTCTCGGACGACTGGCGGAGGACGCGGTCGAGCCAGCGGCAATAGGCCAGCGCGTCGGGCCAGGAGACCGACGACACGGGGTGGTCAGGTGGGGCCTGACGCGCCTGCAGGTCGGCGGTGAATCCCGTGTCCCTGGCGAACGCGTCGAACTGTGCCACGGTCACCTCGTAGCGACCGATATAGAACGCCGGCAGGTCCACCAGACCCTGCGCCTGTGCGGCGGACCAGCGCTCGTTGGCGAACGCCATCGCGTCGGTGCCCGGGTCGTTTCCCATCACAAATGGGCCGGCCGGCACCTCGACGAACCCAAGCCGCGCGTCATCTGGAAGAAACCAGGCGTCCGAACGAAATCCAGCCAGCTCGGCGGGCACCGCCCCTGGTGCCTCCGTCGTCACGCCAGTCCGGTCAGGGTCAGGGTCAGGGTCAGGGTCAGGCCGCTCTGCCCACAACCACCCCGCGACTCCCACGACAAGAAGCGCCAGCACGGAGAGCCCGAGGACCGGGGCGGGCGGGGCTGAAGCGCTCGACGGTGCTGTCGTCAGCATGCGAACGTCCATCCGTGGTCACACGCTCGCGCGTACAGCGCCGGCTCCGGCATCTCCAGCAGGTTCGGCCCGGCCTCTCGTAGAAGAAGACGGAGATCCAACGCTCGAGGATCGGCGGAGCGCGTGCCCCCGCCGAGCAGGTTCACACACCCGGCCTGAAAACGGAGCTCGCACGCCTGCCCGAAGTACGCCAGTGCCTCGTCGATCGCAGGGGCCACGATGCCACCGGTCGTGTAGTGTCGCCCGAGCTCATTGCAGGCCCACCCGGCGTTGTCGCCGCAATAGTTGGTTTCGATCTGGATGAGCCGCTGGCACGCCAGCGGGCGGTCTTCGGCGCAGGCCTGCTCCCAGAATGGGACCGTGTCACCCCGGTGCCGGCTATCGGTGGCGCCGAGCGCCGTCATGGCGCCGAAGAACAGGACCCAGACCGTGATGTGCACCAGGTTGGCGCGCGCTGGGCTCCAGGTCCCGCCCCACCTCGCCCGGTCGCCGATGGCCCCGGTCCCGCCAAGGGACGCGGCCACGCGGTCGATCCATTGGGCGCTGAGGTTCAGCAGCGGTACGCATAGCAATTTGTCGTAGAAGGTCGGGAGGCCCAGCACCCCCAGCAGCGCGTACAGCACGAAGACACCCAGGCCATACAGCATCCCGAACAACGCTTTCCCGATCGGCGTGCGGGGCGACGTCGAGGGGTCCGTGACCAGCAGATGCAGCCCGAGGAACACCGCGCTCGGAATCTCGGAGTCGATGAAGTACGGGACACCGGTCACGGCGGAGTAGAGCGCGCTCGAGCCGAACAACACGATCGCCGCCGAGCCGGCGACCAGGGTGATCGAGAAGAAGTACATGACGACCAGCCCGATCAGGAACAGGAACAGGTAGATACGCGGCGCGAGCGTGAGTGTCGACGCGATGTCCTGGCCCCAGGTCAGGTCGGTGGTGCCGGTGGCGATCAGCATCAGCGAGAACAGCCCGAGCGAAAAGGCGGACGGGTTGAAGATGTGCGTGGCCCGCCCGTCACGTTGCCACCGGACCAGCTCTTTTCCCAGGAATCCGGCCGCGACCATCAGGAACTGGAGGTAAAACCAGTCATCGCGGAACCACAGAAACAGGTTGGTGCTGAAGATGATGGGGAACGGTCCAAAGCCCAGCGTGTAGTGCTCGCGACGCGACCAGGCCAGCAGCATGTCGAACGCGTAGGCGAAGAGCAGTTGCGCCACCAGCAGCCACGCATGGTCGTAGACCGGTCGCCAGAAGTAGCCCCAGTAGACGAACACCGCAACCTGGACCGTGGCCTGGAGGTAGTGCTGGGGACGCAGCACGACCTCCAGGGCCCGACCCTTCGCGTGGCGACGGGTGCTGACGACGAGGACGGCAAGCCACGCCAACAGGCCGGCGCTCGCGGCCCAGAACGAGCCGACGAGGACGGGGTTGCCGGCCACGCGGGGCACGAACGAGAGGGCCAGCAGCAGCAGGGCCAGCGCGGCTGGGATCCAGAGCGGACGCCACGAGACCGCGGGCGTGGTTGCCGCGTGGGTCTGTGGCTGAGGGGGTCCGTGTTGGCGTCCCGGCTTGGGGCGCCGTGGTCGTGCTGCTGACATCGACAGGCCTGCCTGCTTGTACCGCACCGGTCGGCTTGGCGCAAGCGGCCCGTCGGGTCGCCGCGCGCGGAGCCACGTATAATCATTGCCGCACCCGGGTGAACAGGTCGGACCGGCGTACGTATTTCCTGTGGTCACCGCATTCAGCGTCTTCATCAACGGTATCGGCGGCGTCTTCGCCGGTCTTGCGGTGCTCTACGTGATGATGAAGCTGCTGGCGATGGTCTCCGACCGTTCGATGGCCGACCCGGCCCCGCCTGCGCCCCCGCGCACACCAACGACCCGCTAGCCAGACGTGGCCTTCTTCGAGCAACTCGGTATTCTGGCCCTCACCCCGGGCATGGTGGTGATGTGGCTGATCGGGGTGACGCTGATGTATCTGGCGATCACCAAGGAGTACGAGCCGCTCCTGCTGCTGCCGATCGGGTTCGGCGTCCTGGTCGCGAACCTGCCCCTGACCGGGTTGATGATCCCGGGGGAGGGATTGGTCTGGCGGTTCTATCACTACGGGGTGGAATGGGAGGTCATTCCGCCACTCATCTTTCTCGGGCTTGGCGCCCACACGGACTTCGGTCCGCTGCTGTCGCAGCCACGCCTGATCTTCCTCGGCGCCGGGGCACAGGGCGGTGTCTACGCCACGTTCTTCGCGGCCCACGCGTTTGGCTTCACACTGCAGGAATCGGCGACCATCGGCATCATCGGCGGGGCCGACGGCCCGACCACCATCTTCCTCGCCGCGCAGCTCGCGCCGCATCTCCTGGGCGCGTGCGCGGTGGCCGCGTACTCCTACATGGCGCTGGTGCCGATTATCCAGCCGCCGATCATGCGGCTGCTGACCACGGAGTCGGAACGTAAGATCCGGATGAAGAAGGCCCGCAAGGTGACGGCCCGCGAGAAGCTCCTGTTTCCGGTCGCGGCCACCATCGTCATCGTGCTCCTCGTCCCCGCGTCGGCACCGCTGATCGCCATGTTCATGATGGGCAATCTGTTCCGAGAGTCGAAGGTGGTGGAGCGGTTGACCGACACGGCGCAGAACGCGCTGATGAACATCGTCACCATCTTCCTGGGGGTCACCGTGGGCGCCACCATGACCGCCGAGACGTTCTTGCGGGGCGACGTGATCTTCATCTTCGTGCTCGGGTTGGTGGCGTTTTCCGTCAGCACCGCGTGCGGTCTGTTGCTGGCCAAGCTGATGAACCTGTTCACGAACGATAAGATCAACCCGCTGGTGGGCGCGGCCGGGGTCTCCGCCGTCCCGATGGCCGCACGGGTCGCGCACAAGATGGGCGCCGAGGCGGACAAGAAGAACTATCTGCTGATGTTCGCGATGGGGCCCAACGTGTCCGGCGTGATCGGCACCGTGGTCGCGGCTGGTATCTTCTTGAGGATGCTGGGGTAGCGACCCGGCGGCATCCCGTGTGCCAAGAGTGAGGAAATGACATGGCAGAAGAAGTCTTGGCGCCACTGGCTGGGAAAGTGCTCTCGGTGGCCGTCGCCGTTGGAGACGCCGTCGAGGAGGACGATGAACTGCTGGTCCTCGAGGCCATGAAGATGGAGACGGTGGTCTACGCCCCGGCGGACGGCACCGTAGGGTCCATCACGGCCCAGGTGGGTCAGCAGGTCGAAGAAGATGACCCACTCATGACGCTCGACTGAGCCCTGTGCCCGCAACGCCCACCCGCCGTCGCCAAGGCTATGGCGGGCAGGCACGGCCGCCGAAGCAGACGCCCACAAGAGGAATAGATGAATTTCGAGCTGACGGACGAGCAGAAGCTGGTGCAGGAGACCGCACGGGAGTTTGCGCTGAATGACATCGCGCCGACTCTGGCCGAAGAAGAGAAGAACCACGAGTTCCGCCTCGACCGGGTGGCCCGGATGGGCGAACTGGGCTTCTTCTCGTGCGGGGTGCCTGAGGAGTACGGCGGCACCGGCTTTGGGTTCATGGAGTCGGTACTGATGGCCGAGCAGGTCGCCAAGGTGTCGGCATCGTGGCGTCTGCCGTTCAATATGCAGAACCTTGGCCCCGCGTTGACGGTGGCGAAGTTCGGCACCGACGAACAGAAACAGCGATTCATCCCGGCGTGGGTGGACGGCACGCAGGTTGGTTTCTTCGGCATGACCGAGCCCGACAGCGGGTCGGACGTGGCGAGCATGAAGACGGTGGCCCGCGACAGGGGCGACCACTGGGAGGTGACCGGCAGCAAGATCTGGGTCTCGAACGCGACCCAGGGCGACGCCGGTCTGCTGTATGTCATGACCGATCCGGAGCAGAAGCACCGCGGGATGAGCGCCTTCATCCTGCAGCCGAAGACGGTCAACGATTTCGTCGCCACTGACATCGAGACCAAGCTCGGGTTGCACTGCGCGCCGACCGGTGAGATGGCCTTTCACGGGACGAAGCTGCCCAAGGACGCGTTACTGGGGCAGGCCGGCGATGGCTTCAAGATCTGCATGTGGCAGTTGAACAACACGCGAATCGGATGTGCGGCCGGCGCGCTTGGCGTCGCCGGGGCGGCGCTGGAGGCGGCGGTCGACTACGCGAACGAGCGCACCCAGTTCGGCAAGCCGATCTCGAAGCACCAGATGGTGCAGGCGCAGATCGCCGAGATGGCGGTGGAGCACCATGCGGCCCAGTTGCTCGTCTATCGCGCCGCCTGGCTCAAGGACACCGGCAAGCCGAACCAATACGAGACCTCGATGGCGAAGCTGCAGGCCTCGGAAGCCGCGGTGCACGCCGCCAACGAGTGCATGAAGATCTTCGGGTCGTACGGGTATTCCACAGAGTATCCGGCCGAGCGGTTGTATCGCGACGCCAAGTCGCTCCAGGTGGTCGAGGGCACCTCGAACATACAGAAACTGATCATCGCTGGCATCGCGAGCGGCCACGTCGCCAACCGCTGATTGCATGCGTCCATGTTGTACATGGACCCTCCCGCCTTCGCCGTAGGCTACGGCGGAGAGGCAGGCTCGCTAGGCTAGAGATGCGCACCGCCGCTGACAGCCGTCGTAGCAAGGGCCTTTAGGCCCGCTAAAGAGGACCACGCCGTGAAACCCTATTTCGAGACGATGGACCGGTTCGGCAAGGCGCTGAAGCCAGGACGGATCAAGCGCGGCGCCGCGAGTGCCGACGCGCTGCGTGAGGTCGAGGCCGGTATCGCCGACGCGGTCACCGCGGTCGAAGAGGCCGGATTCCCCACCGAGAAAATCAACGCGCGCGGGTGGATGACTGTCTACCAGCGGCTCGACTATCTGGTAGACACGGGTACCTGGCACCCGCTGCACACTCTCTACAACCCGCTCGAGAACGAAGAGGGAAAAACGAACGTCGTGGACGGCCTGGGACAAATCGAGGGCCGGTGGGCCGTCGTCATCGGGTTCGACAACAAGGTGATGGCCGGCGCCTGGCTACCGGGTCAATCCGAAAACATCCTGCGTGCCACCGATCTGGCCGCACGGCTGAATATCCCATTGGTCTGGTTGGTCAACTGCAGCGGAGCGAAGCTACCCGAGCAGGAGAAGTTCTATGCCAACCGCCGCGGAGCCGGCACCCCGTTCTACCGCCACGCGGAACTGGAGCAAGCGGGCATTCCGGTGCTGGCCGGGATTTACGGCACGAATCCGGCCGGCGGGGGATACCAGTCCATCAGCCCCACCATCCTGCTGGCCCACAAAGACGCCAACATGGCGGTCGGCGGCGTGGGCATCGTGTCGGGGATGGCGCCAAAGGGCGGCTTCGATACGGCGATGGTCGAAGAGCTGATCGCGAAGGCGAACGCGTTCACCGGGCGTCCCCCCGGTGACGTGGCGACACACCACGACGTCACCGGGTTCTTTACTCGGGTCTATGAAGAAGAGACCGGGGTGCTCGATGGGTTGAAAGAATATATGCGGGCGATGCCCGCCTACGGGTCCATGTTCTTTCAAGCCGCCGAGCCGAAGGAGCCCGCGTTCCCGATCGACGACCTGTATTCCTTGCTGCCGGCGAACCCGAAAGAGGTCTACGACTTCGACGAAATCCTGGCCCGGTTGGTGGACGGCAGCGAGCGGCTCGAGTTCCGTCCCGACTACGGCCCCGAAGTGTTCACCGGCGTCTGCAAGATCGACGGACGGTTGGTCGGCTGCATCGGGAATCGTCAGGGCTATCTGGGGAAGGGCTATCCCGGATACGCCGATTATCCCGGCATGGGGGGCAAGCTCTACCGCCAGGGGCTCATCAAGATGAACGAGTTCGTGACCCTGTGCGGCCGCGATCGGCTTCCCATCGTCTGGTTCCAGGACACCTCCGGCATCGATGTCGGTGAGCTGGCCGAGAAGGCGGAGGTGCTGGGGCTGGGCCAGGGACTCATCTACTCGATTCAGCAGACCGACGTCCCGATGATGCTCGTCGTGCTGCGGAAGGGGACCGCCGCGGCGCACTACGTCATGGGCGGGCCCACCGCCAACCGCCACAACGCATTCACCCTCGGCACGCCGGCGACCGAGATCGAAGTGATGCATGGAGAAACCGCGGCGGTGGCCACCTACGCGCGACGCGCCGCCAAGGAGCATGCCGCCGGGCGTTCCCTGGATCCGGTCATCGACAAGATGAATGAACTGGTCGAGCGCTATCACAAGACCTCGCGACCCGCCTACTGCGCCCGGCAGGGGTTCGTAGACGAGGTCGTCAAGCTCACCGAGCTCCGGCGCTACCTGCAGGCGTTCACCGGCGCCGCCTATCAGAACCCCACCTCTATCTGCCCGCGTCACCACATGCTGTTGCCGCGGGTGATCCGCGGTTAGCCGCCCGTGGTGACAGTCACGCTGCATTCGACGGGCGCTGCATCCCGCCGATCTGCGTTGTTCATCGGTCAAATACTGCCGGTATTTTCCCTCTTCTCGCCTTGTCCGGCGGGCGCATCACCCGTCTCGGTGCAACGCGACTGTCACCACGGGCGGCTAGAAGTTCTCGAGGCAGTGGAAGCGGGACGTTGGGCGGGTGTCGTCTCGTGACGAAGACTGTTCCGAACTCGCGGTACGATGCGGGCATGCGCGTGCTGCTGGTCACACCGCCCATGACGCAGCCCAACACGCCGTACCCCGCGACGGCGTATCTCACAGGGTTTCTGCGGCAGTACTCCCAGCGGCTCGGTCTGCACGTGGCGCAGGCCGACCCGGCGCTGGATCTGTTCCTGCGCGTCTTCTCGCGCGGCGGGGTCAGCCGGGTGCTGGACGAACTGGCGCACCGTGCCGAGTCGGTGGGCGATGGCGACATGCCGCCGTCGGTCGCCCACGTGCTGGCGTGCGGGCAGGGCTACCTCGACACGATCGACCCGGTCGTCCGGTTCCTCCAGGGCCGCGACCCGAGCTTGGCGCTGCGCATTGCGGGACGCGAGCTGTTGCCCGAGGGCCCGCGTTTCGACACGATTACCGACGCGCAGCCGGACGATGCCGAGGAGCCGCTCGCGTGGGCCTTCGGCGGTCTCGGCACCACCGACCGCGCCAGGTATCTCGCCAGCCTCTACGTGGATGATCTCAGCGACGCCGTGCGAGACGGGATCGACCCGCGATTCCAGCTGTCGCGCTATGGCGAGCACCTGGCCGCCAGTGCCGCTTCGTTCGATCCCTTGCACGAGGCGCTCGAGGCACCGCCGACGCTCGTCGACGCCATGCTCGACGACCTGACCGGCGAGCTGCTCGCCCTCCATCGCCCGGACCTGGTCGGGCTGTCGGCGCCGTTTCCGGGCAACGTCTATGGCGCGTTTCGGATGGCTCGCGCGATCAAGGCGGCGGCGCCCTCCACCCGCGTCGTGCTGGGCGGCGGCTGGGTGAACACCGAGCTCCGCGACCTCTCTGAACCGCGGGTGTTCGACTACGTCGACTACGTGTCCCTGGACGAAGGTGAGCGCCCGCTGCTCGCGCTGCTCGCGCGTCTTCGCGCGCCGGCCGACACCCCCGCCCCCCGCCTGGTGCGCACGTTCGTCCGCACCGGCGGTGTCGTGGTGTACGAAGATGATCGAAGCCAGCCCGACATACCCCTCCGGGACGCCGGCACGCCCACCTACGACGGCCTGCCGCTGGACTGCTACGTGTCACTGTTCGAGATGCTCAACCCGATGCATCGGTTGTGGTCCGACGGTCGCTGGAACAAGCTCACCGTCGCCCACGGTTGCTACTGGCAGCGGTGCACGTTCTGTGACGTGTCCCTCGACTACATCGGCCGATACGACCCGGTGCAGGCCGACACGCTGGTCGACCGCATCGAGACGCTCGTCGACGAAACCGGCCAGACCGGATTTCACTTCGTCGACGAGGCGGCGCCGCCCGCGGGGTTGCGCGCCCTGGCCGAGCGGCTCCTGACCCGCAACGTCGTCATCACCTGGTGGGGCAACATCCGGTTCGAAAAGGCGTTCACGCCCGACCTCACCGAGCTGCTGGCCGCGTCCGGATGTGTCGCGGTCAGCGGGGGCCTCGAAGTGGCCTCCGACCGTCTGCTGGAGTTGATGCAGAAAGGGGTGACCGTCGAGCAGGTGGCGCGAGTCACCCAGGCCTTCACTGGGGCCGGCGTGATGGTGCACGCGTATCTGATGTACGGCTTCCCCACCCAGACCGAACAGGAGACCGTCGACGCGCTCGAGCGGGTGCGCCAACTCTTCGAAGCCGGGTGTATCCAGTCAGGGTTCTGGCACCGCTTCACCGTCACCGCCCACAGCCCGATCGGGCTTCAGCCCCAACGCTACGGGATCACGCTCGCTGACGCGCCACCGGGGAGGTTCGCGCGCAACGACCTGTCATTCACCGACCCGACCGGCACCGACCACGAGTTTCTGGGCCACGGCCTGCGGGCGGCGCTCTACAACTACATGCACGGACTGGGGCTCGACGCGGACGTCCGCTCGTGGTTCGACCGGGACGTCCCTCGGCCTCTGGTCGCGCCAGATCTCATCGCCCGCGCCCTCGCCTAAGCCTCACTGGCGTCGGTGTGCGAGATCGCTGGTTGGTCGGCCGTCGACCGGTCATGGGCGGGGCTTTCACCACAGGCTGCTAGCTCTTCCGGGCTGCCAGCCCACGCATGATCTTCACGGTGGTACGAATTTGTCCGACATGCATCGTTGTGTGTTCAGCCGCGTGAAACAACAACCCGCCCACGCTGGACGGTAGTTTGCCGCGACCGACGACGCGCGGATGAAGAAGCACGTCGTCCGGTATGTCTCTCAGCGTGTCCAGGCACATGTCAATCCGCCCGAGCGCCGCCTCGAAGAGTTCGTCTGAGCGGCGCAGGGGAGACCACCATGGCTAGTGGGGGAGCCTGAGCGCGATCAGACCAGGCACCTCGCCGCCGACCGTCAGGGCGATGTACTGCTGCCGACCCAGCATGTAGGTCATGGGCGCACCGAGCGCTCCGCTGGGCAGATCGAGCGAGGCCACTTCCTCGCCCGTGGTTTTGTCGTAGGCGACCAACCGGGGCCCACCGTTCGTGCCGCCGGCGACCAGCGCCTGAATCAACAAGGTTTTGGTGAGCAGGGGTCCGGTGCGCGCCCAGTCGCCCCCAAGTGGCGGGAGGTCGAGGTCGCGCAGCATCGGGTGAGTGCGGATCCGCTCGCCGTTGCCGGTCGGGGTCATCCAAGCGTGGTCCCCGGTGTTCATGTCAATGGCGGTCATGCGCGAATAGGGTGGCTTCCAGAGTGGCAGTCCTCGCGGCATCACAGGGCCGGCCGACAGCGACCGCCGCAAGTAGCCGAGTGTCGACTGTTCTTCGCCCGGTCCTGGAGGGCTGAGCCCGATCGTGGAATGCGCGTTGGCCGACGGGACGTAAAGGTAGCCAGTGTCCGGGTCGACCGCGGCCCCGGACCAACTGGCGCCGCCACCGACCGACGGGCGCATGATCGTCCCGTGGCTCATCTGGGGGGTGAAGAGTGGGCCCAGGCGGAATCCCTCGACAGCCGCGACGGCGAGCTGTCGGATCTCCGGGGTGAAGTCGACCAGGTCGTCGAGCGATGTGCCCTGATACTCGAACGGCAACGGCCGTGTGGGGAATGGTTGGGTCGGTGAGGGCTGCTCGCCTTCGAGATCGGTGTCAGTCGGCACCTCCCGTTCCTCAATCGGCCAGACCGGTTCTCCGGTGACTCGGTCGAAGGTGTAGACGAAGCCTTGTTTGCTGATCTGAGCGACCGCCTTGATCTGCCGACCGTTCACCGTGATATCGATCAAGTTCGGCGCCGCCGGCAGGTCGTAGTCCCAGAGACCGTGGTGCACCATCTGGAAGTGCCACTCGCGCCGGCCGGTTTCGGCGTGGACGGCCACCAGGCTCTCGGCGAACAGGTTGTCACCCAGGCGCCCGCCGCCGAAGTAGTCGTTGGTCGCGGTGCCAATCGGCAGGTAGACCAGACCGAGCTCGTCGTCGGCGCTCATCAAGGACCACACATTCGTGTTCCCCGAGTAGCGCCACGAGTCGTCGAGCCACGTATCCGCCCCGAACTGGTCAGGGCTCTGCGGTACGGTATGAAAATCCCACTTGTGGCGACCGGTGCGGGCGTCGTAGGCGCGGACCCACCCCGGCGGCGCCTCCTTCGTCAGCGCGCGGTCGTTGATGGTCGAGCCGATCACGACGGTGTCGCCGACCACCATCGGTGGCGACTGCGACCCGATGGGCAACAGGTTCAACAGATCCAGCTGGCCGCGGGTCGCTCGGGGCAGCCCGTCGGTCAGATCGACGCGCCCCTCCACCCCGAACCCTTCAGCCGGCAGCCCGGTCTTGGCGTCGACGGCAATGAGGAAGCCGTCGCCGGTGCCCCAGAACACCCGAGCGGCGTCTCCATCCTCCCAGTAGGCCAGCCCCCGGTGCCGCCAGGCAAGCGGCGGGGGCGACCCCGATTCGTAGGCCTTCGGGTCGTGCACCCAGAGTGTGGCGCCGGTGTGCGCATCGATCGCGGCGGCCCGATACAGCGCGGTGCTCAGGTAGAGCACCTCATCGACCATCAACGGCGTGCCGACCAGGGCGCGGATCGACGGGCGCGTCAGCGACCGCTGATTTCCGTCCCACTCCGCCCAGCGTGCCGGATTCTCCTCTGCGAGCAGGTCAAAGACCGTACTCGCCGGTAGCAGTGACACCCCGGCGTCGGTCGACCAGGGCAGATGCGTGTCCGCCGTGTCCCAGCGCCAGGCAATCTCGAGGTCGGCGAAGTTGTCGGCCGTGATCTGCGCGATCGGCGCGTATTTGGTGGCGCCGTTGTCACCCGAGTGGCTCCGCCAGTCGCCGAACGCGCCATACTGCCCCGCGGCCGGTCCGGCGGTGAGGCACAGGATGGCCAGTATCCCCGGTATCAGTCGGCGGCTCTGTCGCATCTGTTTCTGTCCCCTGCGATCGCCGGCCTGAAGGCCTGCGCCACACCCACACCCACACCCACACCCCCGCGGGCGCCGCCCCGTCTCCCCCCCTAGTGGCGCACGGCTTTAGCCGTGCGATCGCCGGCCTGAAGGCCGGCGCCACACCCGACACCCCCACCCAACACGGGCGCCGCCCCGTCGCACTACCGGACCCTGTCGAATTTCTGCAGCCGCTGACCCACATTGACCTCCGTGGTGTACAGGTTGCCCCGGGAGTCGATGGCCAGATTGTGCAGCCGGTAGAACTGGCCCGCGTTCTTGCCAAGACGGCCGAAGTGGTCACGTACTTCGAGTGAGGCGCGGTCCAGAATCCAGACGACGTTGTTGGTGCCGTCCGGGACGAACAACCACCTTTGCTCCGGGTCCTCCGATAGCGTGACTCCTGATGCCGTCCCGCTCCCCAGCGTCTCCGGTCGGATGAACGCCTCGGTGACGAACGTCCCGTCCTTGTGAAACACCTGCACGCGGTTGTTGGTCCGGTCGGCGACGTAGACCAGCCCGTCGTTGGCGATGGCGACGTCGTGGACCGGGCTACGGTAGTCGCGACTCGGCGCCGCATCCGGGTCGTAGGCCGCCAGCGGCGCGTCGCCCGGTGTGTCGCCATACGCGCCCCAGTGGCGACGGTATTCGCCCGTCTCGGCATCGAACACGATGACCCGACGGTTTCCGTAGCCGTCGGCGACATAGACCTCGTTCGTCTCCGGGTCGACCAGGATGCTGGCGGGGCGCCCGAGGTCCTGCGTGTCATTACTGCCGTCGCTCTGGCCCGCGCGCCCGATCTGCAGCAGGAACTCGCCGTCCGCGGTGAATTTCAGCACCTGCGCATCGTCGGCGGCGTTCCCGCCGATCCAGACGTGTCCCTCGTGGTCGATGTGGATGCCGTGCTCGCTGGACGGCCACTCGTAGCCTTCTCCCGGCCCCCCCCAGGAGCGCAGGACGCTCCCATCGACATCGAGTTCGATGACCGGCGGCGCGGGCACGCAGCACATGCCTTCTTCGCCGCGTTGTCTGGCGTCCAGCGTCCCCGGCCGGTGCAGCACCCAGACATGGTCCTGGCCGTCGACCGCGACACCGGAGACCTGGCCGAGCATCCAGTTGTTGGGGAGCTCGCGGGCCCAGAACGGGTCAACCTGGAACTGCGGGGTGTCAGATGTGGTCGCGTCGGTCGCCTCTGTCGGTGCCGAGGGCGGCGTCGAGGTCGGCGCGGTCTCGGGTGATGTTGCGGGGTCGGCGCAGGCCACTATCATCAGCGCTACTAGAAGCCCCGACCCTAAGAGCCCGCCCGCTCGTCTCGTCGCCATGGCCGCACGATACACTACAATTCCAGACTGGCGAACACGATCGCACGCGGGACGTCGCGCGGGTGCGCGCTCGCTCACGAGGAGAATCGAAGATGAGGCTGTTGCTGACCGTCGTCGCCCTGGTGTCGCTCGTTTCACCGGCCTACGCCCAGCTCGCGGTGCCGAACGACGCCGGACTGACCTATGGACACGTGCACCTCAACGTGACCGACGTCGACTTGCACACCAAGATCTGGGTCGAGCATTTCGGCGGGGTCGCCACGCAGAAAGGGTCTCTGCGAGCGGTCCGACTGCCGGGGACGCTGATCGCCTTCTCCGAAACAAGGCCCGAGGGGCCGTCGCAGGGGTCGGTGATGGATCACTTTGGCGTGAAGGTGCGCGATACCGGGAAGTGGCTCGAGAAGTGGAAGGCCGCCGGCTACACCGTTGATTCGGAGTTCACCGGCGCCGAGGGGCAGCACAACGCCTACGTCACGCTGCCGGACGGGGTCCGGGTAGAGCTGCAGGAAGATCAGATGCTGCCGGTGATGGTGACTGGCTATCACATCCATTTCTTCACGCCGGAGTTCGAGTCGCTGCTCGACTGGTATGTGGATGTGTTCGGGCTGGAGAAGCTGCCACGCGGGCGGATCGAGACCACGACGAACGTGCCCGGGATGAACCTGAGCTTCGGAAACACCCAGAACGAGCACGCGCCGACCGACGGCCGAGCCATCGATCACATCGGGTTCGAACTGGACGACCTCAAAGCGTTCTGCGACCAGCTCAAGGCGAAGGGGAT
>CALBET010000614.1 GCA_937888665.1 uncultured Acidobacteriota bacterium | reverse complement strand
GCTGCATCGGAGCCCGTACAAGGGGTTCAGCGTCGAGTTCAGCGAGTATCGGTCCTATCTGCCCGGGGATGACCCCAGTACCATCGATTGGAAGCTGTACGCCCGCAGCGACCGCTACTACGTCAAGAAGTTCGAGGAAGAGACCAATCTCGAGTGTCATCTCCTGCTCGACGTCAGTGCGTCGATGGGATACGCCTCGCACACGGTCTCGAAGCTGCGGTTCGGGGTATGCCTGGCGGCGGCGCTCGCCTACCTGATGCACCGGCAGCGTGACGCGGTGGGGCTCACGCTTTTCGACGATCGCGTCGTCGACTCGGTGCCTGTAGGGACGCGGGGCGGACAGCTGCGCGCGGTGCTCGCCAGCCTGGACCGCGCCGCGTCAGGCACCCGCTCCGACGTGCAAATGCCTCTTCACCAGCTGGCGGCGCGTCTGACGCGTCGCGGGCTCGTCGTGCTGATCTCCGATCTACTCGATGAACCCTCCGGCATCATCGAGGGGTTGAAACACCTGCGGTTTCAGGGCTCCGAGGTACTGGTGCTCCAGACGCTGGACCCCGCCGAGCTGACATTCCCGTTTGAGCAGGCCGCGCGGTTCGAAGACCTCGAAACCGCCGATGAGGTGCCAGTGGTGCCGGCGCAGGTGCGTGCGCACTATCTGGAGCGGATGCGGGTGCTGGGTGAGCGGTATCGGCGTGAGCTCCGGCTGGCGGGGGTCGATTATCACCAACTGGACACGGCGACCTCGCTCGATACGGCGCTCATGGCGTATCTCTCGACGCGCGGCCGTCGCTGGTGAACCGTCATGTTCGGTCTCTCGTTTCTCGTGCCGGCGTTTCTCGTGGGTGGGCTGGCCGCGCTGGTGCCGCTCGTGCTGCACCTACGCCGCCGTGAGCGGCTCCCACGCCAGCCGTTCAGTGACGTCCGCTTCCTTCGCAGCGCACCCGTGGAACAGGCGCGACGTCGTCGGCTGCGCGAATGGCTGCTGCTGGCGCTCCGCGTCGCCGCACTGCTCCTGCTCGCGCTCGCGTTCGCCCGTCCGTTTCTGAGCGACCCGGACACCGTGCCGTTGTCGCAGCCGGCGACCGTCGTGCTGGTCGACACCTCGTTCAGCATGTCCACTCCGGGCCAGGTCGCCCGGGCCCGGACCTTCGCGCTCGAAGCCATCGACACCGCACCAGCCGGTCATCTTGTCGGGGTCGTGGCGTTTGACGACCAGGCGCGCGTGGTGGCGGAACTCGGCGCGCGCGGCCCCGCGCGGTCGGCAGTCGAGACCCTGGCGCCCGGGGTGGGTGGGACCCGCTACGCCGAGGGGCTGGCCGCGGCGTCGGCGCTGATTGGCCCCCGCACCGGGCGGATCGTCGTCGTGACCGACTTGCAGGCCGGTGGGTGGGACGCGGGCGACGGACTCGTGTCACCGGAGGTCGACGTCACCCTGCGCGATGTGGGCGGGCCGGAAGGGAATCTGGCCGTGATGTCGATCGAGTCAGTGCCGGGGGCCACACACGCCGTCGTGTTCCGGTCCGGGGCGGTCCCCGACGACGTCACCGTGGAACTGGCCCTCGACGGCGCGGTGCTGGCCGACGCGACCGTGACGCCGACGCTCGGCCAGACCACGGTTCGTTTTCCCGTCGTGTTGCCCGACTCGGGGGTGGCGACCGTATCGGTCACCGACGGGCTGGGGTACGGGGTCGACGACCGGCGCTATCGGTTGTTGGACCCACCCGACCCGACGCGGGTACTCATCGTGACGGATGACCAGGCCCCGCGCGACGCCGAGACCCTCTTCTACCTGCAGCGAGCCCTGGCGCCCGGGGAGGGGCAGGGCCCATTTCTCCCGGAGGTGGTGCCAGCCGATGCGTTGGCCTCGCGGACGGATCTGGGCCTGGGGGTCGGCGCGGTCGTGCTCACAGGAGCGCGCGGGCTGGGTCGTCGCGGTGGTGAGCGGTTGACGGCTTTCGTGCGTGCAGGCGGGGGGCTGCTCGTGGTTGGCGGCGACACGCTGGGTCCGCCCCTGACGGATCTCTTCGGGGGCGAACCGGAGCTGGGACTTGGAGCACCGGTGGCCCACGCCGAGCCGGTGACGCTGACCAGCCAGGCCCCACGACACCCCATCATGCGCGGCCTCGGGAGTCTGGCGAGCGCGCTCGGCCAGATCAGGTTTACGCGGACCCGTCCGATCGACCCTGGAGACGG
>CALBET010000613.1 GCA_937888665.1 uncultured Acidobacteriota bacterium | reverse complement strand
AAGGTCACGTTGGAAACCGAGGAGGTCGACCCTCAAGACGCGGCGCGCGAGGTGGTCGGGAACGTCGACCAGTTCGAGTGGATTCCCGACACGCTTGGAATCACTCCCGAATTCGCCCCGCAGTTCTTGGACGCGGATGTTGTGCGGCTACGGGAGGCAAGGCGTGCGCTAGGCCAAGACGTCGACTACCTCGATGCGTCGCTGCCGCAACTCGTGGAGTTTCCTGACTCCAAGGCACTGCTGGAAGTCCACCAGGACCTGTCCCAGTTCGAAAAGCTGAAACAGGGCGTGGACAGCGGCGACGTTCCGGCGCTCGCCGATTCGACACAGGAGACGCTCGCTCGCGCTCAGGAAGTCCTCACGGACACCGAGGCGCTCCAGCGCCTGCGCGACCAGGTAGTGCAGGGGCATCGTCATTGGACGGTCGCGATGCGCGAACGTCTGCGGCGCGGCGGCAGCGACAACCTGATGCCGATTCTGGAAGCCCTCGGCGCCGAGCTAGAGCAGGCTGCCGACCGGCGCAAGGCGTTTCTTGAACGGCCGGTCACCACTCCCGCAGGCAGCGAGCTTGCTACCGAGATCGCGGAGGCTGTGAGCAATCTTGCCCAGGGCAAGAGCCCCTTTGGCTTGAAAGGACTGTTCGGCAGGTCCGCGCAGAAGAAGCAGCTGGACAGGATTCGTGTTCTCGGCAATCCCCCTGCCAACGCCGAGAGCTGGAAGCATGTCGCGGAGCATCTGGCGCTGTTGAAGTACCTGCGCGAACTGGCCTTGCGCTGGAACGCTCTGGCCCCCGAGCTTCAACTTGAAGCCGTACCGGCGGACACGCCGGACGGCGGACTGGCCGCCGCCCAGGACCACGCGCTCTACCTCAAGGTGAAGGACGTAGTGAAGGCGGAAGGCGAACTCTGCGCCGCAGTCCCTCTCGTCTTCCCCAACTGGGCTCATGTCCGCGAGCTGGCGGATAGCACGCAACGACTCGCTGAGCTGGAGAAGGCGCTACGACACCATCTCACGAAGAACCGACTCGCCAACGTCTGGGCTCACAAGGAGCGCTTTCAAAAGGTCCTGGAAGGTCGCACGGGCCGCGTCGTAGAGGACATTCGCCGGTTTCTGGCGGAAACGCTGGGCAACCCTGGGATTGAAGACGCCCAGATGCAGGCTGGGTGGACGGCGCTGATGGCGGAGCTATCTCGCGTGCTGGGCCTCGGCACGCATCTCGCCGCCCTAGGTGACGGTTGCGGAAAAGTTGAAGCCTCCGGGGCGCCTAAGTACGCGGCGGCGCTCAAACGACCGTTTGAGGGCGCGGTAGATACCCTTCTGCCGGACAACTGGCGCAGCGCTTGGCGCCTGAGACGCCTTGCGGCCTACCTCGAATCGATTGACGCACAAGAAGTGCTGAAGCGATTGGCGAAAGATCGGCACGAAGTGGAGAGCGATTTGTCGCGCGCCTATCGCGATATCGTAGTGAGGCGAACGTGGCTGAAACTCGCGGAGAACGCTTCACCCAGTATTCGGGCCGCTCTGCAGGGATATCTCAACGCCATTCAGAAAATCGGCAAGGGCACTGGCAAGCGCGCGGTGCGCTATCGGCAGGATGCGCGGATGGCAGCATCGCAGGCGAACCCTGCAGTGCCGTGCTGGATCATGCCGCACTACCGCGTGTCCGAATCGCTGCCTGCAGAATTGGGCTGCTTCGACCTCGTCGTCATCGACGAAGCGTCGCAATCGGACCTAACGGCATTGCCTTCCTTGTTGCGGGCGAGGAAAGTCCTCATTGTCGGCGACGACAAGCAAGTCTCCCCCGAAGGCGTCGGTCTCGAAGAGGAGAAGATTCGCAGTCTCATGGGTCGCTTCCTCGGCAATCAGGTGGAAGCGTATCGTCCACTGATGTCGCCGGAGCGCTCCATCTATGACCTGTTCAAAGTAGTCTTTGCCAAGAGCGCGGTGATGCTGAAGGAGCATTTCCGCTGTGTCGGCCCGATCATCGAGTACTCCAAGCGCGAGTTCTACAATCACGAGCTGCGGCCACTGCGCATGCCCAAAGCCTCCGAGCGTCTCGACCCGCCCCTCATCGACGTGCGTGTGGAACACGGCTACCGCACAGGTGACGTCAATCGGCCCGAGGCGCGATTCATCGTCGATGAAATCAAGGCCATCGTGTCTGACTCCAAAATGGGCGGCCGCTCGATCGGGGTCGTCTCGCTGCTCGCCGACAAGCAGGCCATGTTGATATGGGAGCAACTTACCGACGCCCTCGGGCCGGAAGTAATGCAGCACCATCAGATCGCTTGTGGCGATGCACGCACGTTCCAGGGCAGGGTCTGGATTAGCCTCGGAGCTACGCGCACCGGTTGACCTCCTGCCGGTAACCGCGAGCGAAGTTCGCCCAGAAGCGCGGAAGTCGGTCACTCATGTGCAGGGACCGTAAGGTCAAGACGGCCTCGAGGCCCTCCGGCCGCCAGCGCTGACTACTCCCATTCGTCCGCATCTTGATGACGGACTTACATGCCCCTTCAGTCACGCCGCTGCCGACCGGTAAGCCCACCGCACGGAGGCGCGCGTAGCGCATCAGGGACGCGTTGTTCTCCAGGTACGTCAGGTGCGGCGCTAACTGCTCAAGCCGCGTGCGGTCGTGGCGGGCGAGGGCGTCGGCCTGGCGGTCACGGACCCAGGCCCGGATGCGATAGATGGTGTGATCATAGCCGTCGAGGCTCTCGTTCCACCGAGACAATTGCGCGCGGCGAATGGCCGTGTCGGGTTCGACGTATCGCAGGACTTCGGCGAGCCGCTCGTTGAGATGATAGCGGTCGATGGCTTCGTAGAAGGTTGTGACCAGCGGTTCGGCCGCGAGGGCCGAGCGCAGCAGATTCCAGAGCTCGGGCGCGCCGTCTTGGACGACCCCGACGGCCAGCGTGGGCATCTGCCTGAGCGCCTGGCGCATATCGGCCAGCAGGGGGCGCACGACACGGGCCGTGGGGGACGCGTGCGCCGGTGCGGCGTAGCGCCGCGTGGCCAACTCCGTCCCACTCGCGTCGTGGAAGCTGAGCGTGCCGACATAGGCCATCCGGTAGTTGACGGTCACCGGGGCCGGCGTCGTGCGGGTATACGGCGTGTGCCGCGTCTTGCGCCGCGTCGCCGGCGGCTCGCCCGCCGGCACATCCTCCTCCATGGGCACCGACGTGCGGTCGAGGCCGAGCGCGATGGCGACCGCGCCCGCCGGCACCCGCTCCGCCCGTCGCAGGCGCGGTTCGATGCGGGGCGCCACCGCGGTGGCTGCGGTCCCGATGGCTTTGGCCACACGTTCCAGCGTGCTGCGCGAGGGGGGACACCGGTGGTCGGCCGTCATGTCCTCCGCGCAACTGCGCATGTGGTCCTTCGCGTAGCCCAGGGCGATGCGGAAGCCCAGCGCTGGGCTCGTCCGCTCCACGAGCCCCGCGTCGAGGTCGAGAGGCACCAGCGTGGGACCATTGCGGACGCCCATCGCACGGTAGGTCCACCGCTCGATGTCGAGCGCCCCGCACAGCGTGTAGTACCGCACGGTGCCCGGTTCGTGCTGGTGGTACATCACGCCGTCCACCTCCACCTGCGCCCCGTGACGATCCGCGATCGCCAGGAGGTCGCGCTCCAGGAACACGCGCGTGGCCTCGTTCGTGAGCGCCAAGGCCGCCACCTCACGGGTTTCGAAGCTGGCGTCGGCCCCAACCGTCGCATCGATGGCCCGGCTCAAGGCGTGCGCGAGCGCCTCCGCCGGCACTGACGTCTGGTTGTGTTGGCTCGGAAACTGATGCACTGTACCCATGATGCCTCCGTGGTCTCGCTGTGAGAATCTTGCTAACCCCAAGTCAGCGTACCCAATGGAGGCATCTCTTGGCTATCCTAAATCCTTGTAAGTTGTTGTCTCCGTAGCAGATCCCGGCCCCCAGGGCAAAGAGCGGGACATCATGTTTCTCTCGATGGTCTCGGCGCCAAACGAGGTCGGCGCGCCGCTCTCCCGCGATACTTTCGCCCAGCGTTTCAACGTGGCGGCTTCGCGCGCCAGGGACCGGATGTACCTGGTGCGCTCGGTAGAGCTGGAGCATCTGAGCAAGGCGGACCGTTTACGGCGCAGTCTCATCGCACACTTCGCGACACCCTTCGCCCAGGATGAGCTGCGCGTGGAGGATTTGCGCACCCTATGCGAGTCCCCGTTCGAGCGAGAGATGTACGACGAACTCACGCAGCGTGGCTACTGGATCACTCCACAAGTGCGGGTCGGCCAATACCGCATCGATATGGTGGTTGAGGGACACAACGACGCGCGGCTGGCGGTCGAATGCGACGGCGACAAGTACCACGGCGCGGACAAGTGGGCCGACGACATGCAGCGCCAGCGCGTCCTGGAGCGCGCCGGTTGGGTGTTCTGGCGGTGTTTCGCCTCCGCCTTCATCCGCCGGCGCAGGGACATGCTGGACGACCTCGTGAAGACGTTGGCCGAGCGCGGTATCGAACCGATTGGAGCCGAAGGCGCACCGAGAAGTGTGCATTCCGAGCACCGCGTCGTCCCCTTTGTCACGGAGCCAGCGGTTGGGCAGGGCACCGTGATGCCTGTTGACAGTTTCGAGAACGCTCAGGCATCGATTCCTGAGGCCCCGCCGGCACAAACCAGTTCAGCAAGAGGAGACGCGCGTCCTGTATATGCGCGGGTGCATCCGTCGACTGGCGACGGGAATCTCTTTGGCCGTGCGCAATTGATCGTGCCTTCGGTCAACTCACGCGATGCCAATCTACCATTCACATGTACGAATCATATCGAGTGGGACTGTAAGTATCACATCATTGTCATTCCGAAGTATCGCAAGAAGGTGCTGTACGGGAAGCTGCGGGATCGGTTGGGCGCGGTGTTTCAGCAACTGGCGCATCGCAAGGATTGCGCCGTCGCGGAGGGGCATCTGATGGGCGATCATGTGCACATGATGGTCTCCATTCCCCCGAAGTACGCGGTCGCCTCGGTGGTGGGGTTTCTGAAGGGGAAGAGTGCGATCTGGATCGCGCGGGAATTCAACGAGGTGACGCGCGGCTTCGTGGGAAAGCACTTCTGGGCGCGGGGGTGCTTTGTGTCGACGGTGGGTCGGGATGAGGAGACGATTCGCAAGTACATCCGCCATCAGGAGTCTGAGGACCGACGAATCGATCAACTGGGCATGTTGTAGTCCGGCCCCCAACAGGGGGCCCCGAGGCGACGTCTCGCGTCGCCGTCAAGCCGCCTTTGGCGGCTCACATTCTTGACGCCCCCGGCTCTGCCGGG
>CALBET010000612.1 GCA_937888665.1 uncultured Acidobacteriota bacterium | reverse complement strand
TATTGACGTAGGTGACAACTGGAGCCCCGGGGTGGCGTTCTCGAAGGCGACCGACGTCACCGGCGCCAGCATGACCGGCGTCGACCGCTACGGGTTCGAGATGTCGGCGATGACGACCGAAGGGCCGCGACCGGTTCGCGTGGCGTTTCCCGAACGGGTCACTACGCCCGAGCAGGTCCGAACCGTCCTCGTGGCCATGTTGAAGACGGCCCGGGCGAAGCTGGCCGGTTGATGTCTGACCCCCTCCCCCCGTAGGGAGAGGGGAATCAGGAGCGTGCTTTCTCAGTGGGTCCGAGGGGACGCTATGGGACCATCAAGTGGGCTTCGGTCGTGCCCGCGGCCATGATGAACGCACCACCTGCATCGCGGCCCTCCGGGAAGCCGGTGGACGCCCCGGTCGCGCCAGGCATGGCGATCGTCGTGTGCACGCCGGCGCTCATCTGATCAGCGCCGTTCATCGACCGGAACCACGAACCGTATTCCACTTTTTCCCGGGTGCCGTTCTTTTCCGCGGCGGCGACCAGCGCCTGCTCACTTGCGGCATCGGTGCTGTCCGCACGAAACCGCCGGTTCTGCGCAACCCGGTCGAGGTTCGCCAGACTGGTGCACTGCACGGCGAACGCCGGCCGGTCACGCTGGTCAGCGCGGCTGTAGCACACAATTTTGTTGGTGCCTTCCTTGATGGTCGTGTGGGTGTGGTTCGCAGCCCATTTCACCACGGTGGCGTCGGCACGGCCGCGCGTCGGCGCCGCGGCCAGCGACTGCTCGATGAGTTGTGCGTCTGTTTGTGCGTAGGCGCCGGTCGCGAATGCGGCGATGCCGACGGCAAGGAGTGCGATGCGCTTCATAACGTTTACCTCTGTTGGGAACCGATGTGGACGGACCGATCTGGCGCGGGTGACGCACCTCAGCGCCGATCGGCGCCTGTACGAGTCTGTCAATAATCAATAATACGACGGCGGCGCACCGATGCGCTTACGAAGAATACACCCAGTGCGCCAAGTTTTGTCCGCGGAGGTGGTTTTGGTCACCGATCGGCGGGATGTCGAACTCGAGACCTGAGTCACAATTGCAAGCATGTTCCGTCGAGATTGGGTTGATCGGAATCGGCTGACGGCGACGGCGACGCTCTGGTGCGCCGCCGCGCTGACGGTCGGCTGCGGGGGCGGCTCCACCGCCCAGCGCCCGGCGGCAGCGCTGGAGCAGACGTCGGCCGGGTATCCGAGCGGGACGATGACCATCATCGCACCGGCCAATCCGGGCGGCGGATGGGACCAGACCGCACGCCAGATTCAGCACGTGTTGACCGAGGTCGGCGTGCTCGGCGTCCCGGTCGAGGTGGTGAATCGGGGCGGCGCCGGCGGCACCATCGGGTTGTCCGACCTGGTCACGCGGTATCGCGACAATCCGCATACGTTGATGGTGTTCGGACAGGTCATGTTGGGCGCCATTCGCACGAACGAGAGCCCGGTGTCGCTCGAGGACACCGTACCGCTGGCCCGGCTGCTGAACGAATACGAGGTCGTGGCCGTGCTGGCCGATGCGCCATATCAGACGTTCGAAGAACTGATTGACGACTTCCGGCGCGACCCGGATCGTATCAGCTGGGCTGGTGGGTCGGCCGGTGGCATCGACCACATCCTCGTCGGTCTGCTGGCCCTGGCGGCGGGGGTCGACCCGAGCCGGGTGAACTACATTGCCCACGCGGGGGGTGGGGAGGCGGCCGTGGCCGTGATGGGCGGGCACGTCTCGGCCGGTGTGTCCGGTTTCGGAGAGTGGAAGGCCTATGTAGGCACGGGCCGGATGCGTCTACTGGCGGTGTCGTCGGCGGAACGGGTCGCCGGCGACGACACGCCAACGATTCGCGAGAGCGGGCTCGATGTGGCGATCGCCAACTGGCGCGGTATTGTCGCCCCACCCGGCGTCGACGCCGAGACGCGAGATTGGCTGGTCACCGCGCTGACCCGGATGCGCGATTCCAGGGCCTGGCAGGACATCCTGCTCGCCAACGACTGGGAAGACAGCTTCCTGGCGGGGGCGGCGTTCGACCAGTTCCTCAGCGACGAGCGAGCCACCGCTGATGCGGTGTTGCGCTCTATCGGGTTGGTTCGGTAGCCCCCGATTCTCATGTCACCGGACCGGCGCCTCGCCGCCGTGCTTATCGTGGCTGGTGCGGCCTACCTGCTTGGCGCATTCCAGATCAGCGCCCCCGAGGGGCAATATGCCGCGGTGGGGCCGCGGGTTTTCCCACTCGTCATCGGCGCCGGGCTTCTGGCCAGCGCGGTCTGGATTGGCGTGGCCGCCGTCGGCCAGTTTCGGCTGCCGTCCATCAACTGGGGTGTTACCGCCTCGAGTGCGTTCGCGTTTCTCACCTACATCTTTGCTCTCGACGCGATCGGCTATCTGCCGGCCACCGCGGGGTTTATCGTGCTCGAGTCACGACTGCTCGGCAGTCGCGCCTGGGCACGCGACCTGACCGTCAGCATCGCCATCACGGCGTTGGTCTACGGCCTCTTCCGTCTACTGCTCGGCCTCCGACTACCGTGAGCGCCCTGGCCCAACTCGGCGACAACCTGGCCCTCGGCTTCGGGGCGGCGCTGGCGCCGCTGAACCTGCTGCTCGGGTTCGTGGGGGTCACCATGGGCACGGCCATCGGCGTGCTGCCCGGGATCGGTCCGGCGCTCACTATCTCCCTCCTCCTGCCGCTCACGTTCGGCATGGATCCGGTCGGCGCGTTCATTCTGTTCGGCGGTATCTACTACGGCGCGATGTACGGCGGATCGACCACGTCGATTCTCGTGCGCATGCCCGGCGAGGCGTCCAGTGTGATGACCGCGCTGGACGGCTACGAGATGACCCGCCAGGGACGTGGCGGCGCCGCGCTGGCGACGGCGGCCA
>CALBET010000611.1 GCA_937888665.1 uncultured Acidobacteriota bacterium | reverse complement strand
CGTTGCAGCTCCAAGGCACCCTCCCCGCCGACGAAGCCCCACCCGCTCCCGAGGTGTTGGTCGAACGGGCCCTGCGGTCGCCCCCTGACCTGGCTGCGGCCGAGCACGAGGTCACTGCGGCGCAGGCCGCGATTGGTCTTGCGCTCGCTGAGGCCAGGCCAGACATCGCCGTCGGTGCCTTCTACGGTCGTGAGGATGGGGACAACATCGTCACGGCGGGTCTCCGATTGCCGTTTCCTCTCTTCAATAAGAACCAGGGCGAGCGAGAGCGGACGCGAGCGGCTCGTCAGCGACTGATCGCCCAGCGGGCGGGCATCCGTCTCCGTATCGAGTCTGAAGTTCGACAGGCCCTGTTGGAATACGAACAGGGTCTCCGCGCACTCCGGCTCTATACCGCCGACGTGCTGGCCGCTCAGGAAGAGAGTGCGGACTTGCTGCAACGCGCCTTCGAGGCCGGTGAAGTGAGCATCCAAGACGTCATCGTCGTGCAGCGCGAACTGCTCGAAGGCCGGGAGGGCTACCTCGACACCGGCCTCGACCTGGCGCTTAGCCGCGCGCGAGTACTGGCCGCCGCGTCATTGTCCCAGTCGCGCTCACTCACAGGAGTAACGCCATGAACTTGCATCGTCGCCCCGGGGTACCGGCGACTCTCGCCGTCCTCTTTTTCGTCGTCGTCGGCTGCACCGCGCGTGATGCGGCAGAACCGGTCTCCAAGGCGAGTGAGGGTGAGGCGGCGACGGTGGCCGTGGGGATAGATCGCGTTGCACTCATGCCGGCGGCGCTCGACTCGCTTCGGCTCACCTACGTCGAAGTCGAGGAGCAGGAATTATCACCCTCAATCCAGGTGCCAGCCGAGGTCATGGCGGTGCCTGACCGTCGCGCGACGGTTGGCCCACGCGTCTCCGGGCGGGTGGCGGAGGTCCGCGTCAACGTCGGCGACCGCGTCGAGACCGGCACCGTGCTGGCCGTCCTCGAGAGCGACGCGGTCGGGCGCGCCTGGGCGGATCTGATCGCGGCTCGCGCCAGGGCAGCGGTGGCGCGCCGCGCTCTGCAGCGCCAGCGCCGACTGCTCGTTGACCGTGTGACCTCCGAGCGGGCCGTGGAGGAGGCCGAAGGTGAATTACTTGTCGCCGAGGCTGACCTGCAGGCCGACCAGACGCGGTTGGCCACATTCGGCGTCGTGGTGTCCAGCGAGCCACCGACAGACCCCACGCGAGTCACCTTGACGAGTCCGCTGGCCGGCACGGTGGTGGCGCGGTGGGCCAACGTCGGGCAGTGGGCAGAACCCACAGAGACCATCGCCGAAGTCATCGACCTGAGCGCACTCTGGCTCGAGGCCTCGGTCTATGAGAGCCAGATGCGGTTGGTGCGTGTCGGTCAGACCGTGCTGGTCACCGTCCGCGCGTTTCCCGACGAGGTCTTTTCCGGCACCGTCAGCCAGGTAGCCGCAACGCTCGACGAGCAGACGCGGACAGTCTCCGTACGCGTTGCGCTGCCCAATCCTGGTTTTCGGTTGCGCCCCGGGATGTTCGCCACCGCTCGTATCCAGGATACGCACGACCACGAGCCACGCCGCCTGCTGGCGATTCCGTGGGCTGCGGTCCAACAGGTCGATGACCACCGGGCGGTGTTTGTCCGGGTCGACGAGGGCGTCTTCGAGCTGCGCCGGGTGCACACCGGTGAACGCGCTGGTGATCTCGTTGAGATTCTGAACGGGCTCATCGCCGGTGAAGAGGTCGTCACCGAAGGGAGTTTTCTGCTGAAGGGGCAACTCCTCCGGTCCACGCTCGGTGACGAGGAGGGAGACTAGTGGCCGCCTGGCTCGTCGCCTGGTCGTTGCGCAACCGCTTCCTCGTGGTCGTCCTCGGTGTGCTGCTGGTCGCCGCCGGCATCGAGCACATGCTGCGTCTGCCTATCGACGCCGTGCCGGATGTGACCAACGTGCAGGTGCAGGTGCTGACGACGGCACCGGCCCTGGCGCCGATTGAGGTGGAGCGGCTGATCACCTTTCCCGTCGAGGCGGCGATGGCCGGTCTGCCAAACCTCGAGGAGATCCGGTCCGTCTCCAAGTTCGGTCTCTCCGTGGTGACGGTCGTCTTCAACGAGGGGTCTGATATCTACCTGGCCCGCCAGCTCGTGCAGGAACGGCTGGCCGATGCCCGCGAGGCCATCCCGGCCGGCTACGGCACCCCCGAGATGGGGCCCATCGCGACTGGCCTCGGCGAGATCTACCAATTTGAGGTGCGTGGCGAGCCGATGTGCTCGCCTGGCGGTGTCGACACCGATGACTGCTACTCGCCCATGGAGCTGCGGACGATCCTGGACTGGTTCGTGGCGTACCAGCTCAAGAGCGTGCCGGGTGTCGTGGAGATCAACACGTTCGGCGGGCAGCTCAAGACCTACGACGTGGCGCCAGACCCCCGGGCGCTTCAAGCCCACAACCTGCCGCTGACACAGCTCTTCGACGCGCTGGAGCGCAACAACCGCAACGTCGGTGGCGCGTACCTGGAGCGCAACCGGGAGCAGGTGGTCATTCGCGGGAGCGGTCTCATCCAGAGCCTTGAGGACGTCAGCGATATTGTGGTGCGCACGTCCGAGGACGGCACGCCCCTGTACGTGCGCGACATCGCCACGGTGGGGTTTGCCCCCATGGTGCGCCAGGGGGTGGTGACCCGGGACGGGCGTGGTGAGGCGGTCGTGGGCATTGTCATGATGCTGATTGGC
>CALBET010000610.1 GCA_937888665.1 uncultured Acidobacteriota bacterium | reverse complement strand
CCGGATATCGGTCCATACCTCCTCGATGTGGGCTAGGCATGCCTCGCGGGTGCCCGTGAAACCATCGGTGCGCCAGCCGAGTGGAACGTCACGGTGCTCCGGCCAGACCGAGTACTGCTCCTCGTGATTGAGTACGACCACGAAGATCTCGTTGATGTCAGAGTGTCTCACTTGGTAACTCCCGAGCGTGACCCGCACTCTACCGCTGTGCGCCAGGATATTCAAGCGGACATTTGCGGGTGCAAAGCTCAGCGAAGGCTGGCTCGTCTTGGCGCTTCTCACGTTCACCGCCATCGAGGCGGACGGGGTGGAGGGCTTCATCGTAGGTCGTCGACGGAGAGGCCAGGCTCCGCCAAGCGCAGATCCCATGCCGCGTCGCGCGACCCCGGAAACCGGAGTCTGCCTAGACGATCAGGTTCCCGAACGGCGGCGCTCGCGGCCGGAGCGGCCCGTCGTCTCAAAGGCCGCCGCGCAACCGTGGTAGCCGCTCTTTCATCTCCGCCTCCGTCAACCCGAGCAGGCCGCGACGCTCCACCAGCAGGTCCGCATCGACCCCGTACAGGTGCGTCGGCGATTCGCCGAGCCCGACGAGATTCCGCGCCTTGATCCCCTCAGCCACCCACGCCGAGAACCGTCGCCGGGCGCCGTCTGAGCCGTCGGCCACGGCGGCCGTCGCCCTGGCCGCGGCCTGCCCGAACAGCGCAGTCCACTGCTCGTCGCCCGCGCCGAGAAACCCGCGCCATGCGGCCGCGGTTGTCGCGTCGTGGGTGTCGGGGCCACCGGATTCATCGGGGTCATCGAGCAGACGCTGTCGTATCTCCTCGAAGCTGACGCAGGCGAAATAGAGGAACGACACGTCCCGGAACACGGCGAAGTCGCGGCGGGCGACATAGGCGGCCGCAAGCAGCGCCTGTTGCTGGTCCGCCTCGGCCCGCAGCAGGGTGTCGTAACGGTCGAGCGATTCCGAGGACGGCCGTCCATCCGCAAGGATACCGGCCAGCCGTTCGACCCCGAGCAGGCTCCAGGCAATGCCGGTCGAGAAGAGCGGATCGAAGAAGGCGAACGTCTGCGGCAACATCGCCCATCGCTCGCCCACCGCACGCCGGCGCCGGCGCTGCAAACGGCCGGTGGCACGAACCCCGGGGGACAGCGGCCGAGCGTCCGCAAATGCCAATGCGAGGGTCGGATACCGCGAGAGCACAGCGTTCCACCTCGACGCGGGGTCACGACGGCCCGATCCGGACACCGCCGCGGAGGTGGCGTCGTCGATGAGCAGCCCGGCGCTGACGAGCCCGTCGTCGAAGCGCAACACGTACATCCACCCCTCGTCCAGTAGATGATGGACGGCCGCCCAGTCGTCGGAATATGGGCCAGACGGCAGGACCGCGCCCTCGTGGGCTGCCGCGTCGGAAAACGGTGTCACACCCTCGAAGTGGCCATACAGGAGTCGGGTCGAGAAGGCGATCTCAGGCGCCTCAGGTTCGATACCGAACGCACCGGCCACCACTTCGCCGGCGCCGGAGGCATCGACGACGAACCCCGCGTCGAGCTGGACTTCATCACCCTGGTACCGCCCGCGAAGCTGCACGCGGTCTCCGACCTCCTCCACCGCCAGCACCTCAAACTGGTCGCGGTAGTCAACACCGGCGGCGCGGGCCGTGGCGGCCATGTGCGCATCGACATCGGCTCGTCGCCACTGACAATCGGCGACCTCCGCGTCAGGGCTGGCCGACACCAGCATCCGTGCCTCGTTCGCATGACTGTTGCGATACGACTGGTCAGGATGATGGCGATAGAAGGTGAAACCGCGTTTCAGACCACAGCGGAGACCCGGCAGATCTCGGCGCCAGCGGCCGTGAGCCGCCAGGCCGCGCAGGTCCGGCTGCTGATAGCGGGCCGAGAGCCGTTCGAGCGCGAGCGCGGCCAGCGGGGTCGACGATTCGCCGAGAGAGAAGCGCGGGTGCACATCGCGCTCGACCAGCAACACCGAGCGCCCACGCAACGCGAGCAGCCTCGCCAGCAGGGAGCCGGCGAACCCGGATCCGATGATCGCGACGTCATAGGGCATGGTTGGGGTTGGTGAGGTGTAGGCATGAAACCCAGAGCTCACTTGGGTTAGTTCTGTGGATGTCGACACAACCGAGCTTTGGTTCTAGCAGCCCGTGGTAGAAGTCGCGCGTCGCACCGAGAGCGGCGCTGGACCGGTCGGACCAGGCGAGAAGAGGGAAAATACCGGCAGTATGTGACCGATGAACAACGCCGGTCGGCCGGATTCAGCGCCGGTCGAATGCAGCGGGACTTCTGCCACGGGCTGCTAGGGGTCGGGCTCAGGCATCTGGGGTCGGGCATCGGGCCCTGGGGGCGGCTCATGGACGGTCCAGCCCGACGCCGGCCCCACACCAGGCGCACGCGATCTGCGCCTCTGCCAGCCCGCTCAGATTCATGGCCCCGAGCCGGCTCACCCGGGCATCGACGCAGTGGGCGCAGACGGACATCCGCTCAAGGTCCCAGAGATCCAGTTGCACCACGGCGTCCTGCAGATTCAGCCGCAGTGCCCGATCGAAGGTTTCCTCTGTCAGGTCCAGAGTCACCGGGCTCCAGGCGCCATCGACGGCCAAGGATTCGAGCGCACCGTTCCCGCCTCGCACCGGAATGATGGAAATCGTTCGGGCGCCACACCTGGCCGCATGTTCAACCGACCGGAGGGTCCAGTCGAGCTGCTCTTCGTCGGCAATGAACGGACACCCAAGGAGCACGAATGCCCGAAGGCCGACGTCTCGCTTCGTGAGCGCGGACGCTGCCGCGTCGAAATCCGCGAGCGTCATCTTCTTGTTCAGCCGCGGCAATGCCTCGGGGTGCACGGTCTCCAGCCCGATGGCGACCTCCAGGGCGCCGTCGAGCCGGTCGGCGAACGAGAAACACCGGTCTCCGACAAAGCGCGGATGACACTCGACGGTCACGTGTGCGAAACCCTCGAGCAGCCGTAGCATCGACGCCTCGTCGTCCGGTGGCACCGCGGTCGGGTCGAAGAAACTGCTCGCGTTGTAGAGCTTGATCAGTGAACGTTGCCCAATTTCTCCGAGCGCCTGGGTCAGCTGCCGAGGCAGTGACCCGAGAGGGCTCGGCCCACTCAACGTGTGCTGCCACAGGTCGCAGAACACACAACTGAACGGACATTCGGCCCCCGCCAGAAAGACAGTGGCCGCATCGACGACCTCTCCACCAGGCCGCCGCTCCTGCTCGTGGACCACCCCGATCGGCCAGTCGGCCGACCGCGACACCTTCGAGCGCCGGAGCGAACGCACCCAGCGGTCCATACGCTCAGTGACTGGGCTACCGCGCCGCTTCGCCGTACAGAGAATGAAAGTGGGCGCGATACTGCTCGGGGAGGATCGCAAAACGGCCGCGAAACACATCGTCGTCAACGGCGCCGTGTTGGAACCGGCGTTTCTCGAACACCGGGAAGTCCAGGTCGAAGCAAGACCGCATCCCGCGCCGCACCGTGTCGCCCTTCAGTCCGTAGAGCGTGTCGGTCGACCCGGCTGACAGCGTATCGAACGGAATCGACTCGGCCACCCGGATGACCGACGGGCGGACGAACGGGCTCAACCCGGTGAAGCCGAGCCGGCGAGCCGGCGCGAAGGTCCGCACACAGGCGCGCGAGAACCCACCAGAGTAGGTCTGCGAGTGCTTGATCGCGCCAACGCCCCATCCCTCCTGATAGAGCATGGAGTTGGACACGACACTGCGGATGGTCAGCTCGCGGTTCTCCTCGATCGGGTAGTCCTTGAGGTTTTCGTCGCCGCCGTCGCCATCGAGTAGTAGCCGCCACGCCGGATAGCGCTCGCGAATTCCGCGGAGCAACGCCAACCCCACGGTTGCGCATTCGACATCAAGCGGCTTGTAATCCTCGATCACCTCCACCGCCTCGAGCGGGTCCAGCGTATCAGCAGGCACGTCAATCACTTCGAGCAGCATCTCCAGATCGAGCCGCCTCAGACACGTACGTGCCTGTTCGACGTCCGCCCCGCCGCCGTCGACGGCCAGCGTGAACGCCTTCAGACGGCTGGGGCTCTGCCCGCGGTCGAGCAACGCCCGATACACACTGACCAGCACCGCGCCGCTATCGATGCCCCCGGAGAACAGCACCCCGATCGGCTCTGTCTCCGGTTGCCGGCTCAGCCACTCGGTCACTTCCTGGTGCAGGGCCGCCACATAGGCGTGCCCGATCGCGTCGAGGTCCGTGGACATCGTCGCGCGGGGCGGCGCGAAAAACCGGCGTTGTTCCGGAGTGGGGTCGGGGCATCCGATCAGCCGCAGCGCCGTGACGTGGTGCGCAGGCACCATACGCGTGTAACTCGGATGAAACTGATGCCCGTAGCCATGCTCATCGAGCACCCGCTTCAGGTCGTCAATCCGCTCGCCGATCACCAGCATCGGTCCCGCGGCCTCTTTGGCGAGGAAATAGCGCATCGGCCGATCGAGGCTCCGCGCCATGAGCACGGTCTCGCCGTCACGCGCGGCCAGCGCGAACGAGCCGTGCACATCGAGCAGCGCATCCGCACGCGCGTCGAGCAACCGCGCTCGTGCGGCGTCGGCACTCATGTTCAGGATCTGTTGGTTGCCGTCCTCAATGAGATTGACGACGCGGTGAACGGGACGGTCCATCGACGCTACTCCTCTGCCTTATGGGCCACGGACAACACCGGTGTGTGGGCCCCTGACGCATTATAGGGGCGGTCCCGAACGGGACCGTGGTCACCGGGTGACCGGGACCTCCGCATGCGTGCCAGAATCGTAGACTTCTTCATGACTCCTCCGCCCGCCACGATCGACGACGTCATCGCACGGCTCACCGTCATCATCGACGACGCGAAGGCAGACGGTCGAGGCTGGGCTCGCGACGGGGTCTTCGACGACGGCGACCGAGACGTCTTGGAATTGGCGACCCTGGTTCGCTATCCGGCCGTGGTGGGGATGCTCGTCACGAAGGGCGTGCGTCTGGGCGAACGGGGCACCGTCCTGAGAATCATCGACATTCTCTCGTAGCCCGACGCCGACGTGACACATCGGGCCGACCGCCCCGACCGCACGGCCGTTCTTGGGGCCGGCGTCATGCCGGGCCACCCGCCCGATTCCCCCACGCTAGCCCGCCGATCGGCGGTGAGCCCACCATCCAGCAGCGCGCATCTCGGCTCGCCCAGGCACGTGCGAAACCAGTAGGCGCGAGCCGCGGGGATGGGCACCGTGTCGCTAGTCCCCTGCAACCAGGGGAACTAGTTGCCGCCTACCAGCAGGTCCCAGTGCTGCCCGGCTCGCTCGAGAATCGCTGGCAAGTCCGCCTCGAGCAGGTATCGCTCCCCGATGAGCTCCTGTCCCGCCGACTCGATCCGGGTCAAGAAATCCTGGCGTGAGTCATACCGCTCCTCGATTGAGCGTCGCGGATCGCGGGTCCGCTCGCGCTGCGCCCGGGTGGCAGGAAACGGGATGTAGGAGCCGGCCAGGGAGACCAACGTATTGGGGTCGCCATTGTCCGGGTTCGTGAAGTTCCAGCCGGTGTAGGTGGCCAGCGGCACCGCCACTTCGGGATGACGAATGCCTGAGGTCTCGTTGCCGTCGGCATCGACCTGCGGCACGAACATCGGCAACGGCGTACCGGTGTCGGCAGCCCCGCTCAGCCACCGATTCGCCGACCGGCCACCTGCATCGCGGTCGCTGGGTGAGCGAACGTCCGGGATCGCCGGGAACGCGATTTCTCTGGGCGGCACCAGATTCCCATCGGCGAACCGCGGGTGCCGGCTGGGAGGCGGTGCGACGCCGTCGACGACCCAGGCCTTCAGCGACGTCAGCAACGCGCGCATGTTCCACCAGTAGTCCGTTGGGTTGCCCATTTCCTGCCGGTTGCCTGGCGGCGGCGGCGGGAACGCGCCAGGTCCGTGCTGGGTGCCGGCGAGAAAATAGAAGCGAACGTTGTCCTGCAACGCGAGGTCCTTCGCGCCGTCTGGGGTCGAGTGCACCAGCGTCGCCACCCGACCACCGCCCCAGTACTCGACGCCCGTATTCGTATAGAAGATCCGCGGCTGGTTCTGCCGACTCCGGTCGTTGCCCAGCGTCCCGTCGACAACCCCGGTCACCGGGTCGAGCAACGCGGCGTCCGCGAACGGAAACGACGTCGAGTCGAACATGCCGAGCGCAATCGGCGCCGCGCCAGGCTCGTTGAGATTGAGGCGCGACGATCCGGCGATGTGGGGAAGCATGCCGTCGAAGACCTGCCGTCCCGCGGTATCCGAGTTGAATCCCAGATAGAGGAACGTGCGGAGGAAGCGGCCGCTCTGCGATGAACCGAAACTGAGGGCGTGCTCCGCCGAGACGGGAGCCCCCGAGTCATACTTGATCCACGACGTCGTGTCGCGGACGGCGGCAAAGCCAAGCCCACCCACCGGAGCGCCGTCCACCGAGGGCACTTCGAGCCGAATCTCGCGATCCGCTGGCACGTCGAATTCCCAGCCGACCCAGACCACCGTGTAGCCCTCATGCATCAAAAAGCCATCACCGTAGGTCCCGCTGCCCCCCCGGTTGAAACCGAGCGCGCTCAGCCGTCCTCTATTGGCAATGTCGACCAACGCCACGCCGTTCCCGCGTTGCGAATCGGCGGGCGTGAGTATTCTCAGATCGCCGGTAGCTTCGACCAGCCCCTGCGCGTTCCGCGGCGCCCGATCCAGGTTCACGATGACCTGATTCCGCGGGTCAGCCGGATCGATACCGAAGGTGATCCGGCCGACGATCTCCTCGTAGGCACCCATATCACCGAACCGGCGTCCGTCCTCGATGGCGTGGCGCTCGCTGATTTCGACCGACAAGACATCGGCACGAACGGATGGGGCGAAGAAGACCGTGACGAGCAGGGCGGCGGCGAGGGTGCGGAGCGTGGCAATCATGGTGTTGGTCCTTGCTGAAGTGGTCCTGGACGATCGGTGGATTATACCGGCCCTGTCCTAGTTTCTGACGAAGAAACGGCACGTGGAGGGCCGTTTCGCCAGAGAGCACGTGGCGAGCCGCCGCTCCTGCTATGCTCATCAAGCACTCCTCATGAGCGTCCGACCAATGGCCCTCGCCTTCGCGCTGCTGCTGGCGGCCCCCGCGCTGGTTCGCGCCCAGCACTGGCCCCAGTGGCGGGGACCTGGCGGCCTGGGCGTCTCCTCCGACACGGGTATCGCGACCCGCTGGGGCCCCGACGACAACGTCGCGTGGCGCGTCCCGCTCGAGGGGCTCGGCACGTCGACGCCGGTGATCTGCTCAACGAAGACGGCGAGACCGTGGTGCTGGAAGCCGGGCCGGACGCGCGGGTCGTCTCACGGAATGCCCTCGGTGAACGCGCGCTCGCCTCCCCGGCGATCGCGCATGGCCGGGTCTACATCCGAACCGACCAGCACCTGTTTAGCATCCAGTAGTTAGACGGGGCTTCGCCCCGAACCCCACGCGGCCGCGGGGCGAGATACGAGGAGTGAGGTCCTGGCAGGGACAGTCCACCGTCTCGTCGCGTCCCCCCTCGAACAGGGGGGCCTGGTCTGACGGCGCCATAATCCGGTTTCCTCATGTCCGTCCCCTCGGGTGCTCAGCTCGGCCCCTGCACCCTCCTCGCGGAACTCGGCCACGACGGCCCGGGCGACGTCTACACGGCCCAGGACCCGCTTCTCAAGCACCAGGGGCGATCACGCTCGTGCCGCCTGACCTGACCCGCGACGAGACGACTACGCAGCGGGTCGAGCGGGGTCCGCTACCACCTCTTGCTGACCATGACCCCGCTATTCGAGGTCAGACCCAGCCCTCGACGGATGGAGGCGACGTGTCTCGGGACGAGACGCTCCCGAGCGTTTCGATCAGCATTCCCACGTATTGCCGTCCCGACAGCCTGAAACGACTCCTTCGGGCGCTCGCGTCGAGCACCTATCAATTGGTCCTCGACGTGGTCTACGAACAGGTGAACTCGACTCCGGATCGGGCAGAGTTCTTGACCACGAACAACATGCTCGTGAGTGCTGCACAGTTTCGAGAGATGGGGGGCTTCGACGAGTCGTTCCGAACCGCCGAGGATCGCGAGCTGTGCGTCGTGTGCTTCGAAAGCGGCCCGGATCTCGGCGGGGTATTTCGTTTCGATCCCCACGCGGGCGGGGTGTGGGAGTCGTGCCGGCTGACGTCTTCCACGCTGGTGACGACCTTTTCAGACTTTCTCCCAGATCCCGATGCCAGCTTGCATCCGACCCATGCCGAGTATCTCGATTATCTACGCCGCTATGCCGACGCATTCGGTCTGACGCCGCACATCGGCTTCGGTCGCGAAGTCAAGGCCATTCATCGGCGGGACGACGGCGCGTGGCAGGTGGATGTGAACTGCCAGGGCGCCATGCAATCTCTGCGCTTCGAGGCCGTCGCCATCTGTTCCGGCCTGCATCGCACACCATTCGAGCCCGAGGTTTCCGGAGGCGCCGCCTTTGGCGGGCAGACCCTTCACGCCTCGGCGTACAAGACCCCGACGCCATTCGCGGGCAAGCGCGTGGTTGTCGTGGGAGCCGGTGAAAGTGGCGCGGACATCGCCGCTGAGGTCTCGACGGTAGCGGCACACTGTACCC
>CALBET010000609.1 GCA_937888665.1 uncultured Acidobacteriota bacterium | reverse complement strand
GACATCGGCGTCAACATCGACATCACGCCCTTCACCCACCACAACGACGATGTGTCGCTGGAACTGTCCATCGAGGTCAGTAACATCTCCGGCACCGGATTCGGCGGCCTCCCCACCATCGGGAATCGCTCGATCAACACCACCATCCGGCTGCGGGATGGGGAAACCAATATTCTCGCTGGGCTGATTCGGGACGACGAGCGCGAAACGCTGGAAGGCATTCCCGGCCTGAGCGACCTCCCGGTCATCGGTCGGCTGTTCGCCCGGAATATGCGGGAAACCCAAGAGACCGATATCATCGTCACGCTGACGCCCAGGATTATCCGGGTGCTCGACCTCGAAGAACGCGATATCCGAGCGTTCAGGGTCGAACGTGACACGGGGACCGGTCTCGACATCAGGGCGCCGCAGCCGGCGCCGGTCACGCCAAGCCCGGTCCAACCGGCGGCTCCACCCAATAGACCCGGCGCCGGAGCCATACCGATTCTTCCGCCCCCGCTCACGCCGCCGCAATAGCCCCCCCAGCCCCACGTTCCAGGGGGCTAGCTCTGGGCTAGCTCTGCTCTACGTCGATCTGGGCGCCCAGTGCGCGTAGTCGCTCGACGAGCTGGGCGTAGCCCCGCTCCACCGTCTCCAACGGCTGGATGCGGCTCGTCCCGGTGGCGGCCAGCGCCGCCGCGATCAGCGCCATGCCCGAGCGTAGATCCCGGCTGTCCAGCGTGCGGCCCGTCAGACGGGTCGGACCGTTCACGATCATCCGATGGGGATCACACAGGAACAGGTTCGCGCCCATGCCGCTCAACTGCTCGAGGGCGAACAGGCGGAGCTCATACATCCAGTCGTGCACCAGGGTGCGCCCTGTCGCCTGGGTGGCCAACACACTGATCAGGCTGACCATGTCGCTCGGAAACCCCGGCCACGGCGCCGTGGTGATTTGCCGAATGGCCACGGGTGACGACGGTCGCACACGCAGGCGGTGCGCGTCGACATCGCAGTCGACCTGCATATGCCGCAAGATTGTCGTGATCGGCTCCAGGTCGGCGGCACGGGCGCCGCAGACCTCGAGTTCCCCACCGGTGACCGCGGCCACGACGGCCCAGCTGCCGGCCTCGATATAGTCACCGCTCAAGCGGTGCTGCGCGCCGGCCAACCTGGCGCCACCGGAGACACGAATGGTCGGCGTGCCCGCTCCTTCGACCTCCGCCCCCATCTGCGTCAGAAACTCGCACAACTCCACGACATGGGGCTCGCAGGCGGCATGCCGGATCTCACTCTCGCCGGGAGCGGCGGCGGCCGCCAACAACGCCGTTTCGGTCCCGGTGACCGACGCCTCTTCGAGATAGACCGAGGCCGGCACCAGCCCACCCGGCGCTTCCAGCACGTAGTCGGCCGCCGTGTCCTCGCGCCGCCGCACGCCCATGGCCCCCAGCGCCTGGAGGTGTGCCGACAACGTACGTCGCGCCGGGAAGTCGCCACCCGGCGGCGCCAGCCGCACCCGCCCGCACCGCGCCAAGAGGGGACCGCAGAGCAGCACCGACCCACGGAGCCGCCCCACCAGTCGGCGGTCCGGCTCGTCGCCGGAGACCTTGTCACACTGGACCCGGAGCCGACTCGTGCCGATCCCATCGACCGAGGCCCCGAGGCCCTGGAGCAGTTCAGCCATGACCTGCACGTCCTTGATGCGGGGCACGTTCGTCAGTTCACACGGCGCGTCCGTCAGTAGACAGGCCGCCAGCAGCGGCAATGCCGCATTCTTGTTGCCCTCGACATCGAGCCGCCCCATCAACCGATGGCCACCTTCGACGACCAGCGTCGTCGGCGCATCATCGGATCTCACGATCCCAGAACTCATCCCACCTCGTTTCATTCCTCGGTCTCGAACTCGCCGAGATACACCAACTCTTCACGCAAGACGATGCCGAACCGTTCGCGCACGGCCGCACGGCATCGGTCTATGAGCGCCCGCACCTCACGGGCCGACGCGCCACCCTCGTTGACGATAAAATTGCCGTGCACCTCCGATACTGCGGCCCCACCCACCCGGTGGCCCTTCAGGCCGGCCAGGTCGATCAGCGCCCCCGCCGATCTCGGCACCCCGTCCGGGAGCGGGCCATCGTCAGGTCGCGGGTTCTGGAACACGCAGCCGGCCGACGCTCGGTCAAGCGGCTGTGTGCGTTTGCGGAAGGCGAGCGAACGGCGGGCGGCCGCCCGCAAATCCGCCACGGCTCCGGCCGCCACCCGGAACTCGGCCCAAAGCACCAGCTCAGCGCTGTGCTGCACGCGGCTCACGTCGTAGCCGAAGCCCATGTCGTCGGCCGGCACCCGTGCAACCCGCCCAGTGGAATCGACGAGACCGACCGCCGTCACGATATCACCCAGCAACCGGCCGTCGAAATGTGCGTTCCCCCGGATGCCTCCGCCCACGGTCCCGGGCGTCCCTGCCCATCGCTCAAGGCCGCCCAGCCCGCGGTGCACGGTCCACCGCACGAGGCCGTTGATCGTCACCCCGCTGTCGGCACGCACGCTGCACGCGTCGACGCGAGCGACGGCGCCGTGCCGCACCCGAAGTACCAATCCTTGCACGCCCCCGTCGCCGACCAACACGTTCGAGCCACCGCCGAGTACCGTGAGCGGGATTCCGAGGTCCTCTGTCAGACGGACCGCCGTCACGATATCGTCAGGGCTGCGCGTCTCAAGCAGCCAATCGGCCACACCTCCAGTACGAAAGGTCGTCAGCCTAGCCAAGGGCGCCCGGTGGCCGACCCGGTCGCCAAACGCCGATCTCAGCCGGCGCGCGGTGTCATGGCTCAGCGCCGGTCTCCGGTCGCCGTCTGAGAACTGGTCGGGCATCAGGTGGCTCGCATCAGCCTCTGCTGCTGGGCGATCAGCGCGGCCAGCGCGGATCGCCGGTCGCACAGCTCGAATCGAATCCAGTCGCCAGGGGCGAGCTGTCCAGCCAGTGGGAGATCGGCGCTGATCACGGTGGCGATCCTCGGGTAGCCACCGGTGGTCTGACGGTCGGCCATCAGCAGAATCGGGTGTCCGGACGGCGGCACCTGCACGGTTCCGAACGGGGTGGCCGCCGACAACACCGGTGTTTCGTCCGCGAGCGCGATCGCCGGTCCGCACAACCGGTATCCCATCCGATTCGACTCGGCCGCGAGGGAGAACCGGGTCCTGGTGAACAGCGCCAACGCCGCCTGTCCGCACCGCGCGCCATGGTCATCGGTGTCGGCGATCACCCGAACCTGGGCACCCCCCCGCGGCAACGGGAACGACGGGGTCCGAGACCCTGACGCTGCCGCCCGCCCGGCACGGGGGCCCACCGACAGCTGGTCGCCCTCGCGCAGGCGTCGCCCGCCCAGCCCTCCGAACCCACTGGCCAGATCGGTGCTCCGACTCCCCAGCACCGCCGGGACGTCGATTCCCCCGGCCACGCCCAGGTAGGCGCGCGCGCCCAACCCACGGCGTCCGAACCGGAGCACGCTCCCGCGGCCCGCCCGGCGGGCGACGCCCCGCTGCACGGGGTCCTCGTCGAGCCGCATCTCGAATTCGGCCCCCGTGACCGCGAACGTCACGTCCGCCAGGAACTCCAGGGACGGGCCCACCAGTGTGACCTCGAGGGTCGCGCGGTCCGGCGGGTTCCCCACCGCACTGTTCGCGAGCTGATGCGAGACCTCGTCCATCGGTCCCGCCACCGGAACACCGAGCCATTGACTGCCCCACCGCCCGCAGTCTTGCACGGTCGTCAGCAGGCCAGGCGCCAAGACGCGAATCGTCACCGACCTCCACCCGCCATGACCGACTCGAACGCGACCCTGTCGCCTGGACGCCACAGACACGGCGGGTCCCGACCCGGGTCGAACGGCTCCACCGTGGCACGACCAATCAGATGCCACCCACCGGGCGCGGTAGCCGGGTAGATCCCGGTCTGCTCGCCGGCGATGCCCACCGACCCCGCCGCGACCGCGTGACGCGGCGTGGCTCGTCTCGGAATCGCGATGCGGGCATCGACCGTGCCCATGTAGGGGAAACCTGCGAGGAAGCCCACCATGTACACCCGATAGCGCCGCTGGGTGTGGAGCCGGATCACCTCCTGCGGGGAGACCCCGGCGAAGCGCGCGACCTCGTCGAGATCGGGCCCGACCTCGCCGCCGTACACCACCGGGACCACGATGTCCCGCGGGGAGCGGCCCGGGTCGAGTGGCGCGGCCGCTGCCTCCTCCAGCGCTGTCCAGAGGCGGTCGAGATCCGTCCGAATCGGGTCCAGATAGACCGTCACGGTGTGGTAGCTCGGCACGACGTCGCGGACGCCCGGGTATCCGGACGCCCGGACGGTATCCGCCAACGCCACCACGCGCGCGCTGATGTCGGGGTCGATCCGAGGCGGAAAGGAGACGGTCACCGCGGCATCGCCCGTCATCGTGATGCGCCAAGTCATTACTTAGACGGGGCTGCGCTGCTATTACCTAGACGGGGCTGCGCCCCGAACCCCACGCGCGACCTCCGTGGGGACCCCGCATGCCCCACTCCGGGCCCGCGGGGCGCGCATTGCCGCGCGCCCTGCCTAGACGGGGCTGCGCCCCGCACCCCACGGGGCCAGACCCCCTCGAATCCGGTGGCTACCTGTCGTTCGGCTTGCCGCCGGATGCATCCGCCTCCGCTTCCGCGGCAGACAATGCGTCCAGCAGCCGGCCGTGAATTCCGCCGAATGCGCCGTTCGACATGACAATGACAAGATCTCCCTCGCCCGCGTCCGCGACGACTGCGCGCACGATGTCTTCGACGTCCGCGAGATGCCGGGCGCGGGGGCCGGTGCGTCGGATGGCGTCCACCAGCTCCGACTCCGACAGACGCTCGTCGTCGGGTAGCGACGACCGGTAGACCTGACCGATGATGACCTCGTCGGCCTGATCGAACGCAGCGGCGAACTCCGCCTGAAAGACCCGTCGGCAGGCGGTGGCCGAACGCGGTTCAAACAACGCCCAGATCCGGCGCGACGGAAATGCGGCGCGCACACCGGCCAGTGTCTCTTTCACCGCCGTCGGGTGATGCGCAAAGTCGTCGTACACCGTGACGCCACGTGCCCGGCCACGCACCTCCAGCCGCCGCTTGACCCCCTTGAATCGAGCGAGCGTAGCCGTCACGACCTGCAGATCGAGCCCTACCGCGTGTGCCACAGCGATGGCGCCAAGCACGTTTCGGACGTTGAAGGCCCCGACCAACGGGACCTGCACGGTGGAGACGCGGTCCCCGTGGTGCTCCACCCCGAAGGTCATCCCGTCAGGCCGCGTCTCGATCTGAGTGGCCCGCCAGTTTGCCGTGGCCGCCAGGCCGAAGGTCGTGACCGGACAAGGCGCACCCACGGCCATCTCCATCGCGGCCGGGCTGTCGGCGCCGAGCACCAGCTGCCCCCCGCGCGGCAACAGCGAGACCAGGCGGCGTACCGCAGTGCGGATAGCCTCGAAATCGGCGTAGATATCCGCGTGGTCGAATTCGAGGTTCCCGACCACCGCGATGTCAGGCAGATACTTCAGGAACTTCGCGGTCTTGTCGAAGAACGCACTGTCGTATTCGTCTCCCTCGATGACAAATTCGGGCCCACCGCCCAGTCGGTAGCTCGACTCGAAATTGCCGGCCAACCCGCCGATGAGAAAACTCGGGTCACGCCCCCCATCGGCCAGCACCCAGCTCGCCAACGATGCCGTGGTGGTCTTCCCATGCGTTCCCGCGATCACGATCGACACCCGGTCCCAGAGAAAGGTCTCCCGCACCATTTCGGGTAGCGACCGATACCGGAGTTTCCGGTCCAGCACGGCTTCGACTTCGGGATTCCCACGGGACACGGCGTTCCCGATCACCACGAGATCGATGTCGGGCGTGATGTGCGCCTCGTCGAATCCGTCGAGACATACGATTCCGCGAGCGACAAGGAAATCGCTCATGGGCGGATACACGTGCGCATCGGACCCGTGCACGGCATGGCCCCGTTCGACCAGCATTGCCGCCAGGGTGGCCATGGCCGTCCCGCAGACGCCGATGAGATACACCTTCATTCGAGGACCGACTCCGTGACCACGAGGCGAGAACGACGACCAGCCTCAACGGTGACTTGTACACCGAGCGGCACCGTGAGGGCAGGCCCCGTGGTGTGACCGGTCGGAAACCCAAACAGCACGGGGCCCGGGAACGTCTCGAAAAATTCAGCGACCATCGCACGGGCCGTTGGGCGCCCATTCGGTTCGTCGCACTCCGGGAATTCGCCGCACACGACACCGGACGCCCGCTGCAGCAGCCCACTGGCGGCCAGCTGCGTCAACATCCGATCAAGACGGTAGGGCCGCTCACCGATCTCGTCGAGCAACAGGACGAACCCCGGAGGGGGTGCGAACGCGAACGGAGTGCCGAGTGACGCCACGAGCTGGGTCAGGGTACCGCCCAGCAGAGGGCCATCCGCCACGCCCGACCGGAACGCCATCAGGCCGTCCGGCGCAAGCTCCCCCACCGGCTCGGTCGCCATCAGCGCCCGCTGGAACGAATCACGGTCGTAGCGCGCCTCGCCGCCCGCGAGGTTCAATACCATCGGCCCGTGAAAACAGGGCATGTCTCCGTAACAGGTGAGGTACGCGAACAGCGCCGTCAGGTCGCTGTGCCCGATAAACGGTTTGGCCGACTTCCGAAGGAGGGCGAGGTCGAGAAACGGCAGTATCTGGGCGCTCCCGTACCCGCCACGCGCGGCCATGACCGCCGCAATCGACGGGTCACACCAGGCCGCGGTGAGCGCGGCCGCGCGACCTCGAGCATCCCCCGCCACATATCCACGGCGGGCGAACAGCCCGTCGGTGATGACCGGCGTCAGACCGAGTCGCTCGATTTCGGCCACCCCGAGGTCGAAACGGTCCCGATCAAACGGACTGGCCGGAGCCACCAGCGCAATTCGATCTCCGGCTCTGATCGCCCGCACCTTCCGCATTACCGGTTCGAACGTGGACCTCTCGGAGCAAGCCACACCGCCGTCGCACGGTCCCATTGGCCCATCATGCCCGTGCGATCTCCGCGGCCACCGCCTGGTGCGACGAGGTCCCAAGGCGCGCCTGCAGCGCTTTGCCGGAGAGCGGCCGACGCGGGCGCTCCCCCGCCAAAAACCGTCCCTTGACCCGCCGTTGTCGCGCCAACGCATCCTCGACGGTCCGGACAGCGAGCGTCTTCTTCTCGACGGCGCGAATGATCGCCTCCAACACGGACACGTGGCGCTCCACTGAATCGCCGCACAGCAGAACGGTGTCGCAGCCGACGTCGAGGGCGGCCACGGCCGCCCGCTCGACCGTGGTTGTCCGCGTGATCGCTCCCATCTCCAGGTCGTCGGTCACGATCAGCCCTTTGTGTCCGATCTCGTCACGCAACAGATCGCGCACGATGATCCGCGAGAGCGTCGCCGGCTGCTCCGTATCTAGCGCGGGGTACAGAATGTGGGCGGTCATGACACCCGCCACATCGGCGGCAACCGCCGCCCGAAACGGTTCCATGTCCTGTTCACGCAGTCGCTCCGG
>CALBET010000608.1 GCA_937888665.1 uncultured Acidobacteriota bacterium | reverse complement strand
GGGGGTCGCACCAGCGGGCGATGACCCGGATCGGCATACCCCGCTCCTGTATCCGGGCGCGACGTTGGTGGGCGGCGTACTTGACGGGACCCGCCAGGTCGAGCGCGTCGTGACGAGCACCGGCGCCGAAACCTTTCGCATCGCCGGGACGACCGCGCCGGCGGTCTTTCACCCCCTGCAGCTGTATCGGATGGGCTTGCTGGCCGCCGCGGACGTGCCTGACGTGACGATCTTCGCCGAGCAGGCACAGTTCAATCCCCTCCGGGCATCCGCGCCAGCGGTGGGCACGGCGGTGGCGGGTGAGCGCCGGACGGTTGGCATCAATGCGGTGCTGGCCGCGGTCGGCATTCGACAGGGACCGATTTTCACCGAATGGAACCAGGCTGTGGTCGTCGTCTCAGACACCTTGCTGTCGCAGGTAGAGATGGACTACTACAATTTCTATGCACAGCGCGCCGCCGCCCCCCGCGGCACCCGCGCCTACGATGGGTTTGGCTCGTTCTTCGAGGCCACCAGCGGACGGACGGCACTGCGGACCGCGATCATCACCGGCGACCCCGGTGCGAATCCGGCGGTGAGCCAGACGCTGGACGTCAGCGACCTGCCGTTCGGCGCCGGCGACTGGCGCGGGTTGAAGTTCGACCAACCGGTCCCCGCTCGACTCCGGACGTCGACGGGGCTGACCCTCAGCGGCAGCATCGACGCGACGGTGTTGCCTGGTAGCTATCAGTTCGTGATCATCCGCGCGAGTCGATTTGGTGACCCACCGGATGAAGCCACCACCGTCCAGACGTCGGTGAGCGGTGGACGGTTTACCGTCTCACTTCGTTTCCCAAATGACGGCGGCGGGGCCTATGCTCTCGACGCGTTTGTGTTCGTCGATGAAGCGTCGCCGCCAATTCCGACCAGCGTGGTCACACCGTTTTTTGTGGACTGACCGCGGCGCACCGTGGGCGCGTGTCAAGCACTCCGCATGACGCCGTGCCTCGCCCAGTGCGCGCGGCGGACGAGGGGTTCCCGGTGACCCACCGGATATCCATCGACCCGGTGGGTGACGTTCCCCACGACGCCCTCGACGCGCTGCGCCACGGCGAGATCGTCGCCTATCCGACCGACACACTCTACGGACTGGCCGTCGATCCGCGTCAGCGCGAGGCCGTGGCACGTCTGCGTCGCGTGAAGGGTCGGGCTGGGCTGAGCGGGCTGCCGCTGATTGCGGGGAGCCTCGCGCAGGTGGAGTCGGGGCTGGGGCCGCTACCGCCGCTGGGTCGGCGTCTGGCCGCGACGTGGTGGCCCGGTCCAGTGACCTTGATCTTCATGCCGACCGCGAACCTGGCGGACGGGGTGACCGCCGCGGACGCGTCAGTGGCCGTACGCGTGCCAGGCACCGAACCCGCGCGACGACTGGCCCTGGCGAGCGGGTACCTGATCACCGCGACCAGCGCGAATCCTGCCGGCGAGACCCCGGCCGCGACCGGCGAAGAGGTGGAGAACCTGTTTGGCCCTCTCGTTTCGATAACCCTTGAGCAGGCGGGGGTGCTTCGCGGTGAGCCGTCCACCATTGTGGACATTCGCGGCGTCGCCCCGGTGCTCGTGAGAGCCGGCGTCGTGCCATGGGACCGCGTGCTACAATCGGCGTCGTGAAGGACGTCGGCCGGTCGCGCGACGTCCCAACCCAGCGCGCGTTGCCGTGGCGTGCGCTGGCAGACACGATCGGCCACCAGGTCGATGTCGCACACCCCCTCAGCGTGTTGTTGGCCGGGTCGCACACCGGGACCGCGACTAGCACGTGCGTGTGAGCGCCCTGCGATGAGTCGAATCTGCTCCCGGACCTCGCTCGCGGTCGTCGTCGTCTCGCTGGCGTGGGTCGTCGGCTGCGCCACGCGCCTGCCGGTCGTCACCACCGCGGCCTATCCGAACTATCCCGTTCCCATCGTGCCACCATCCCTGGCCGGCAACCCGGCGGTGGCGGCGCACGAACGGGCGTGGCTCTCCCTCCAATCGGGCGACCTTGACGCGGCCGAACTCGGATTCTCGGCGGCACTCCGGACGAGCCCAGAATTTCACCCCTCGGATGCCGGCCTCGGATTCGTCGAGTTGTCCAGGGGCGAGTCGGAACGGGCGGTTGCGTGGTTCGACGGCGCGCTCGCGCTCGCCCCCGCCTATGTGCCTGCGTTATTAGGCCGCGGCGAAGCGCTGCTGGCCGTGGACCGTGTGGGCGAGGCGATCGCCAGTTTCGAGGCGGCCATGGCATCGGACCCAACCCTGACCTCGCTACGCAGGCGCGTGGAAGAACTGCGGTTTACCGACCTCATGGCGCAGGTGACCCGGGCGCGCGCGGCGCGCGACGACGGTCGCGGCGACGACGCACGGGTGGCCTACGAACGCCTCATTGACGCGTCTCCGGACAGCGGCTTCCTGTATCTCGAGTTGGCCGGGGTCGAGCGACGCGAGGGGCACGGCGCCGAGGCGCTGAGGCGCCTGGAACAGGCCCTCGAGCGCGAGCCTGGCGCGGTGGCAGCGTGGCGGATGATGGCCGACCTGTATCTGGCCGACGGCGACGTCGACCGCGGTGAGCAGGCCTTGTTGCGTGCCGAATCGATCGAGCCGAGCGGGGAAACCTCGCGGTTGCTGGCCGAGATCGAGGCCCGCCGGCGCGAGGTCAGCCGCCCACCGGAGTATCGGGAGATCGAGACGTCCGAGGCCGTGACCCGCGGGCAGCTCGCGGCGCTGATTGGGATTCGCTTTCAAACCTTGCTGAGCGAGGCCCCGGCGGGACGGGCGACCATCGTCACCGATGCCCGGGATTACTGGGGTTACGGCTGGGTGATTGCGGCGGCCCAGGCGGGCGTCATGGAGGCGGACACCAACTATCGCTTCCAGCCCGAGCGGGAGGTTACTCGGGCTGAGTTGGCCGAGGTGTTGGTCCGCGTCCGGCGCCTCGCAGGAGGTCCGGCCGAGACGCCCCCGGCGACCCTGCCAAGCTTCTCCGACCTGGCCCCGGGTCATCTGCGGTATGCAGCGGCGTCGGAGGCCGTGGCGCTTGGGGTGTTGACCCCACTGGAGCGCAATACGTTTCAACCGGGTCGGCGCGTCCAGGGGACCGAGGCCGTGGGGGCCGTAGACCGGTTGGGCCAGTTACTCAACGGGAACCCGTAGAGAAATCATGTCGGCGCTCACCGTCGCCAACCAGCTGACCTTGCTGCGGATGTTTCTGATCCCGGGCCTGGTACTGCTGGTGCTGTACGGCCTGAACGGGTGGGCCCTGATCGTGTTCGTCGTGGCTGGGATCACCGATGCGCTGGACGGGATCCTGGCCCGCCGATGGAGCGAGCGCACCACGCTGGGCGCTTTCCTGGACCCGATGGCCGACAAGCTGCTGTTGACGTCGATCTTCGTCGTCTTGACCCTGACGAATCTCGATCTCCCGAACCACTTGCCGGTCTGGTTGACCGTGTGTGTGATCAGCCGCGACGTGATCATCATCGTCACGGTGGCCATCGCGAATCTGTCGGTGGGGCGAATGTCATTCCCGCCCTCGGGGCTGGGCAAGCTGGCCACATT
>CALBET010000607.1 GCA_937888665.1 uncultured Acidobacteriota bacterium | reverse complement strand
CGTCCCTCCGCGGTCGGGGGAGCGGGTACCAGGGCGTCCTGTGTGAGACGTGACCGGACCAGCGGTGGGGTGGTAGGCACGGGCGGACTCGAACCGCCGACCTCCTGCGTGTCAAGCAGGCGCTCTAACCGGACTGAGCTACGCGCCTATATCCTGTAAATGTGGGTGTTACGGTCTGCGTGCAGACGCGCGTTTCCCAAACGCGCAGTATACCAACCTCTCAAAAAACCAGTCAATTACACCGAGGGCGTGGCGGTGAGGTGTGCGAGGGCGCGGTCGAGCACCGCGTCCTCGTCGGGATCCGCGGACGCCTGTCCCAGTTCGGCCGGCGGTTCCTGCACCACCACGGCCGGTTCCACGCCCGTGCGATGAATCGACGCGCCCGAGGGTGTCAGATACTGGGTCGACGTCAGCAACAGCGCGCCACCACTGGGCAGATTCACGAGCGTTTGCTCCGCCGCGCGGCCGGCCGTCCGCAACCCGACCGTTTCCGCCCGCTGCGTGTCGATGAGCGCGGCCGCGAACACTTCGGCGGCTCCGGCGGTGCCGGGATTGGTCAGCAGGACCACCGGCACGGAAATCGATGGCGGCTCTCCGCCTCGAGCCACAGGCTGCTGCGCCGTGGATGTTTCGCGGATGACAAGCGTCTGCGCCTCGGTGAACAGCCCCGCGGTGGCGATACCCGCATCGAACGGACCCATGGCCGTGCCGCGCAGGTCGACGACGAGTCTGTTGGCGCCTTGGCCGCCCAGCGCGGCCGCCGCCGCTTCAATCGCGTCCGGGGTGGTCTCGTCGAATTCCGCAATCCGGAGGTAGCCCACACCGGGGGCCACGACGCGGCTGGTGACGTTGGCGGAGCGGTCAGCGCTGCGTCGGATGTCCATGTCCACCGGCTCCGCCGCGTTGCCTCGAATCACGCTGACGCGCACGGTCGACCCGGGCGTGCCGCGCAGCAACTGGTTGGCGCGAACTGTCGACATCGTCCGGGTCGGATTGTCAGCGATCGTCCTGAGGAAGTCTCCCGGGCGAAGACCTGCGTCGTCGGCCGGTGACCCGTCTCTCGCCGCCACGACCTGAACGTAGTACTGGCGTGTCAAGGTCACGCCGATGCCGACCTCACCGGGTACATCGGGCGATTCGTACTCGCGGACTTCTTCCTGCGTCAGGTAGACACTCTGCGGGTCCAACCCCTCCGCGAGGCCCCACAGGGCGCCTTGCATGACGCGCTCCGCCTCGACCTCTTCGACGTAGTTGTTGTTGACGAGCGACACAACGTCTTCGAACACCCGCAGGTGCTGGTAGGTGCCCTCCCTGGCCACCACTCGGCCCAGAAGCCCGCCGACGAGCGTGTAGGCCAGGATCGGCGCCGTCACCATGAGCAGGACGAAACGAGTGCGGTCTGTCATCGAATCTCAGGCCCTTTCGTTACTTGAGCCATTCTACCGGATCGACGGGACGACCGTCGACGCGAAGCTCGAAGTACACCGCTGGGTTGCCCGTCGGCGAGAGTCCGGCGCTGCCGAGGAGTGTCCGCTGGTCGACCCGGACGTCGGTGTGGACCGCGAGCCCGCCGAGGTAGCCGTACAGGGAGAAGGCCTGGTCACCGTGGTCGATGATGACGAGGGTGCCGAGTCCTTCGAAGGGGCCCGCGAAGGCGACGATACCGCCGTGAATGGCATACACGGAGTCACCGGGTACCGCGGCCAGTTCGATACCGCCGCGGGCGATGCTGCTGCCGAATTCGGTGGCCTGCTCGGCCCCGAACTGCACCGTGACCTCGCCTGGCACCGGTGGCTCCAACTGCCCGCGAAACGGGCCGAGCGGAAGCGCGACCGGTGCTGTGGCCCGGCCATCGTCGACGCCCAGCCCCGCCAACGTCGCGTCGAGCCGTTCGCGTGCGGCCTCAAGCTCCCCGGCCAACTGCGCGGTCAAGTCGCGGCGCGCGTCGATGTCTGCGACGAGGGCCGTTTGAGAATCAATCGCCCGGTCGACCGCCGCCCTGGCTGTCCGTGCCGCGCCTTGCAGTGCCGCGGCCTCGACCCGACGTGCCTCGAGCGTGGCGCGCGACGCCCCCAGGTCCGCGATGGTTTGGCGGTGTCCGTCGAAGCGAAGTTGGTCCTGTCGCGCCATCGTTCCGATCAGCCGAGAGGTCCGACCTATCGACGTCAGGTTGTCGCTGCTGAAGAGCAGTCGCGCGTAACTGGCTCGTCCCAGTTTGTACAGCTCGACAAGGCGCGCCTCGACCAGCGGGCGCTGTGTTGCCGCCTCTTCCTCAAGCTCTGCGATACGGACGGCCGCGGCATCGAGGCGGGCGGTGGTCTCCGCCATCTCTTGTTCTATGGCGTCCAGGTCCACCGTTTTGATTTGGCGGTCGAGTTCCAGCCGGCGGAGCTCCTCGAGCAGGGTGCGTTCGCGCGAGGCGAGCTCGTCCGCTTCCGCGTGGAGGGCCTGCGCCCGCTCAGCCGCACGTTGCGAGAGTCGTTCGACCCGTTCCCGGTCGGCGGGTTGCCCGTTCGTTTCAGGTTGCTGGTTCGCGGTGCGCGCCGTCGCCGGCACGCTGAGGAGGCCCGTGAGCCCAAGCGCCGCCAGTAGCGCGAGGGGCGCTGTCCAGAGCGGCCGAGGTCGACGGTGCAGGCGTGAGTACACGGCGAGAATGGGACATGATAGCACGGGGCATATGAGGATTGTGGGCTTGGATCTGGGGCGCAAACGGATCGGCGTGGCACTGAGCGACGTCTCGGGCACGCTCGCCACGCCGTGGCGCGCCCTCGACGGGAGGGGGTCGGTCGGCGAGGTGGCCGGTCGCCTCGTGACGGTCCTGAGCGAGCTGGCCGAGAGTGAAGACGGCGTGGGGGGGATCGTCGTGGGGCTGCCGAGTCATCTCGATGGCCGGCCGCACGAGGGAGCCGTCTGGGTGCGGCAGGTCGCCGACGCGCTCCAGGACCGGACGGGGCTGCCGGTTGCGCTGCACGATGAGCGCTTGACCAGCGTAGAGGCCGAGCAGCGTTTGGCGGTGCGCGAGCGGGACTGGCGGAAGCGCAAGGCCCGGCTCGACGCGGCCGCGGCCGCCGTGTTCCTGCAGGAGTATCTCGACACCCGTCCCCCGAGGACGACAGAGCGAGAGCCAGCCTGAGTCGGCCTTCGGCCGGTTGGAAC
>CALBET010000606.1 GCA_937888665.1 uncultured Acidobacteriota bacterium | reverse complement strand
GCACGACCCTCGGTGTCGCCCTGCTGGCGGCCATAGGCGCCGTGCTGATCGGCGTCGTGGTCGGCGGGGTGGCCGGATACGCCGGTGGCATCGTTGACGAGACCCTGATGCGCCTGGCCGATCTCGTACTCGTACTGCCGACCATTTACGCCGTGCTCGCCCTGCGGGCCGTGCTGCCGCTCGTGTTGTCGACCATGGCGGTGTTCTGGTTACTGGTGGGCCTGTTGGCGATTGTCGGGTGGCCGTATGTGGCGCGTGGTGTTCGCGCGATCGTGGCGGCCGAGCGCGGCCGCGAGTATACGCTGGCCGCCATCGCCGTTGGGGCCGGCCCCATCCGTATTCTTGCCACACACCTGCTTCCGGCAACCCGTGGGTTCCTCACCGTGCAGGCCACGTTGCTGCTGCCAGCCTTCATTTTGGCTGAGGCGACGTTGTCGTATGTCGGCCTGGGGTTCGCGCCGCCAGCGTCTAGCTGGGGCGTCATGCTGCGGGAGGCCTCGAACATCAGCGCCATCGCTGACTTTCCCTGGTTGCTTTGCCCGGCGGCCGCGATCATCGCCGTGGTGCTGGCGGTGAATCTGGTGAGTGGAGCAGGGACGAGGGGCGGCATGCTCGGGGCGATCTCTCGCTCCCGACGGTTCGTGCCGACCGTCACCAACTAGTCCCACGGGCTGCTAGCAGCCCGTGGCCTCGGCGTCGGGCGGGCGCGCCGCCGGATGGAAGCGTGCGTGGCGTCATGAAACGCGCGCCGCGCCTGTCCGGTCTGCGGTGGCGCGACCCGAACGTTCTCGCCCACAGGAATCCAGATTACGCTATTGGCGGTGGTCGTCTGACAACCGTGCCAGCGGTGCGGAAGAAAGCCCGCCCTATTTTCCTGTGCGCTACGCCATCACGACATTCGGGTGCCGCGTGAATCAGGCTGACTCTCTGCAGCTCGAGATGGAGTTGCGGGCTCGCGGTGGAACACGCGTGTCGGTCGACGAGGCCGACTTGGTGGTGGTCAACAGCTGTTCAGTGACCGCGTCGGCTGACCAGGGGACACGCCAGGCGCTCCGGCGTGTCGAGCGGGTGAATCCCGGCGCGCGGGTGGTGGCCACCGGATGCTACGCATCTCGAGCGCCGGACGAGATCGGGGCGTTACCGGGCGCCCCGCTCGTCATTCCCAACGATCAGAAGCACACGATTGCCGATCAAGTCGGACCTGTCGAGGAGACCACGGCGAGCCGTTTCGGTGACGGTCCGGGCGCGTGCGGCGCGTCGGTGTCACCTGGTATCGTCGGCAGGGTCGCGTTCATGCTGCGCGTGCAAACCGGGTGCGACCAGCCGTGCAGTTACTGTGTCATTCCCTCAACCCGTGGGCGGGGACGTAGTCTCGATGCGGCCCACGTGCTGCGAGCCGTAGGCCATGCGGCCGACAGCGGATTCAAAGAGGTCGTGCTGACCGGGGTGCACCTTGGGTCATATGGCCGCGATCTCGAGCCCCCCGGCGGCTTGATCGACCTGCTCCGCGCGCTCGACGATCACCCCTCGGCGGTCACCTACCGTCTCAGCTCGCTCGAACCGATGGACTGTCCACCCGAACTCATCGACCTGGCGGCCGCCAGCGGGCGCTTTGCCCCTCATTTTCATCTACCCCTCCAGCATGCGAGTGACACCGTGCTACGGCTCATGCGCCGTCCCTACACGCTGGAGGTGTATCGCCGAGCGGTGGACCGCATTCGGAACCTGATTCCACATGCGGCGATTGGCTCCGACCTGATCGCCGGCTTTCCTGGCGAAACCGACGAGGATGCCGCTCAGACGCTGAACTACGTGTCCGCCAGCCCCCTGACGTATCTGCACGTGTTTCCCTACTCTCCGCGTCCCGGTACCGAGGCGGCGAGCCTGGCCGGTCGCGTGTCGGGTCCGCTGGTCCGCGAACGTGCGCGAGCGCTGCGGGACCTGGGCGTGACGTTGTCGCGCCGATTCCGAGCGGGTCTGGTTGATACGGTGCGGCCCGGCCTGACGCTCCACGGGGGGACAGTCGTGCTGACCGACAACTACCTGAAGGTGCCGCTGCCGTCCGGTCGGGATGGCAACCAGCGGGTTCGCGTTCGCATCACCCGCGCCGACCCCCTGGCGGGGGAGCTGGAGTAAGAAAACGCGGCTCACGCTACAGTCCGCGTAGCACATCGGGTGCCGACGCGCCCCGTGGCCCACCGTCGACGATGAGTTGACCACAGGCGGCGCGAATGTCTCGGCCGCGGCTCTTGCGGACCGAGACGGTGATGCCGCCACGCGCCAGACTGCGGGCGAAGCGGTCAACCTGCTGGTCCGACGGACGAGAGAACGGGATTCCCGGCGCCTCATTCAACGGCAGCAAGTTCACTTTTGCCCGCAGACCGCGCAGCAGTCCGGCCAACCGCGTCGCGTCCGCCGACGTGTCGTTGACGCCGTCGAGCAGCACGTACTCGAAGGTGATTCGGTCGCGGTGCTTGAGCGGGAATCGACGGCAGGCAGTGATGAGATCCGAGAGACGCAGGTGCCGGCTCGTCGGTATCAGTTCGTGGCGAACCCGGTCGGTCGTCGCGTGCAGTGAGACGGCCAGGTTTGGAATCCATGGCTCCTCTGACAATCGGGCCATCGCCGGCAACAGGCCGACCGTCGACAAGGTCACGCGTTTGGGCGTCAACGCCAACCCCTCCGGCGCCGCCAGCATGCGGAGCGCCTTCATCGTGGCGTCGTAGTTGTGCAGCGGCTCGCCCATGCCCATCAGGACGATGTTGAATCGTGTGTCCTGTAGTTCGAGTTCGCGCGCCAGCACGCGGACCTGCCCCGCGATCTCCCCGGCGGTCAAGTGGCGGGCGAGGCCCATCTGGCCCGTCAAACAGAACCCGCACCGCATTGCGCATCCGACCTGCGTGGAGACACAGAAGGTCAGGGCGGGTGTGTCTGGGATGAACACGGACTCGATGGTGCGCCCGTCGCCAAGGGTGAAAAGGAACTTCTGGGTGCCGTCCGACGACCGTTCGCGAGATGTCACCGCCGGTGTCGTAATGGTGCACGCCTCTTCGAGCCGTGTCCGGAAGCTTCGCGACAGGTCCGTCATGCCACCGAATTGTTCACGTCCGCGCCGGTGCAGCCAGCGGTAGATCTGCTTGGCGTGGAACGGCTTGGCGCCCAGCGCCGTCACGACCGCCGCGAGTTCGGCCGGCTCCAGCTCCGCCAGGTCCGGCTTCTCGTCACCCACGCCGCGAACAGTACCACGCGCGGTGTGGTCGCCAGGCGGTTGATGCGACCGCGCTTCGCGTGGTATCATTCTTTTCTTGCTTGTATCTCTTAAGTTCTTACTGCGCAACTATTTACAGATGTTCAAGGCGGTTGGTAACGAAGGGCCGCAGACAGGCGACGTCCCGGAATGATTGTTCGTGAGCAGTTCGACAACGGGTTACGCCTCTTGACCGAGTCGATGCCAGAGGTCCGATCGGTCAGCTTTGGCGCGTGGCTCACCCGGGGGTCGCGTCACGAGAGCGCCGCACGATCTGGAATCGCGCACTTCGTTGAACACATGTTGTTCAAGGGTACCGCCCGTCGTACGGCGGAGGACATTGCGCAGGAGATCGACTCGATCGGGGGGCAGCTCGATGCCTTTACGGCGAAGGAATGCGCCAGTTACTACGTGAAGGTGCTCGATGACCACCTCCCGCGGGCGGTTGATGTGCTCGCCGATCTATTACTGAATCCCGCGTTCGATCGGGGTGACATCGAGCGTGAGAAGAAGGTCGTGCTCGAAGAGATCAAGATGGTGGAGGACACGCCGGACGATCTGGTGCACGAGCTGTTCACCCAG
>CALBET010000605.1 GCA_937888665.1 uncultured Acidobacteriota bacterium | reverse complement strand
TGCGAGTGCAGTTCATCGAGAGTTCTGTAGTTTGACGTGCCGGTCACGGTGCCGGTCACGATGGTGATCACGTCGTCGGCGAGCGAGGCGCACACGATGTCTTCGGCCTGGACCAGCAGCAGGCGGTCACCGGACTTTACCGCCAACCGCTCCCGGCGACTCTGCCGCTCCGCTACATATTCGACGATCCGTTCGAGCTCTTTGTTCGCGTCCGTCCGATCCGACGAGTCCGATGTTGTCACCAAACGCCGGACTCGTTCAATGGTCCGTGCCAGTCGCGGCGGCTCCACCGGCTTCAGCAAGTAGTCGACCGCGTGTACCTCGAACGCCTCCATGGCGTATTGATCAAAGGCGGTGACGAACACGACATGGCTCGGCACGCTCCGATCGAGCAGTTGCCGGGCCACCTCGAAGCCGGTGAGCCCAGGCATCTGAATGTCGAGCAGCACCAGGTCCGGCTCAAGGGTCTTTGCCAGCGACACCGCCTGCAGTCCGTCGCCCGCCTGCTCCACCACCTCGACATCGTCGAGCTGCTCAAGCTGAAAGCACAACTCGTTGCGCGCGAGCTCTTCGTCGTCGGCGATCAGAACCCTGAGAGCCATTCTATCAACACCCTGGACTGGCCACTACTCTCGCGGTGTGCGCATCTGCCCAGTGCGCGCAGCCGGTCATGCCGAGACCGGCTGCGGAATCGCCAGCTCCGGAATCTCGATCCGGGCGCAGGTGCCCTCGCCCGGTGCGCTGCTGAGGTGTAGCTGGTAATTCGCCCCGTAAATCACCCGCAGCCGTTCGTCGACGTTGCGGAGACCGATGCCGCCGGGCGTGCCGAGGCCCGGGGCGTCGGTGTCCATGCCCAGCCCGTCGTCGACCACCTGGATTACCGTGTGTCCGTCCACGCGCTCACTGGAGATCGTGATGCGCCCGCCCCCCACCTTGCGTGTCAGCCCGTGCTTGATGGAGTTCTCGACGAGGGGTTGCAGCAACATGCTGGGCACCAACTGGTCGAGCGTCTCCGGAGCGATGTGCTTCTCAACCGCCAGTGTGGGACCGAAGCGCACGGTCTCGATATACAGATACTGGTCGATTGACGCCAGCTCTTCCCGGAGCGTCACGAAATGATCCTGACTCCGGAGCAGCTGGCGCAGCAAGCCCGAAAGCTTGCCGATCAGCATGCGCGCCGTTTCGGGGCGCGACCGGATCAGTGACGAGATCGAGGTGAGGGTGTTGAACAGAAAGTGCGGGTTGATCTGACTCGCCAGCGCTTCCAACCGTGCCGTCATCAACAGCTTTTCCTGCTCCTGCAGCCGGTGTTCGATCCGGGCGGTGTTCCAAATCTTGATCGGGACCGCCACCGACAGGACCGTGGTCAGCACGACCAATACGAGGAGCCAGGCCTGCGGTGGATGCAAATAGAACAACCGGGCATGGTCGACCGTGGTGAACCGCGCGCCGAGGACCTGGCGCAACAGTTCGAGACCAATCGGGGCAGCCAGCAGGGTGAACTGCCAGTCGACGCGAAAGCGGCCAAAGAGCTTCCACGAGTGCCGGTGCAGCGCCGTCACGAGCAGCGGCGTCACGTGCCAGATCGCCTCCTTGGGCGACAACTCCCGGAGTCCTCCGCCAGCGAATCCGGCGCCAACGGTCAAGAGGATGGCAATCCACTCGCCCGCAGCCAGGGCCGGTAGCCCGACCAGGCAGCCCACAATGGCACCCGCGTACGGTCCCGCGATGAGGCCGGCGAGAAACGAACCCGACACCGACAGGTCCGCCGCGTCGTAGTTCAGTAGCAGACGCGACGCGACGCCGAGCATGACCGGGATACCGAAGGCAATCGCGAAGGTGAGGCGCTCGCGCCAGGCCCGTTTCTCCGTCAGGAGGATGCGGCGGAACTGACCAAACCGGACCAGCATGGTCGCCAGGACCGCCGCCACCGCGACCTTGACCACCAGGGTCGTGAGGAGCTGCGACTCAAGGGAGAGGAGCCTGACTTCCTGAGGCACGGTTTGGCAAGGCTGTGTAAAAGGCTGTCTATCGTACGGCTCTGTAGACGAACGCAGGAGGCATATTGCGCCAGACGACGTGCGATTGCTCTACGTCGCTGAACCGCGCGTGTAGCTTTCGTCGAAAGTCACGGCCGCGCTGCAAGAGAAGACCAGGCACGTAGGCGAATGCGACGAATGTGCCGCCCGGCCGCAGAGCATCGAAGACGGCATCGAGCAGATCGTCCTGTTCGTTGTCGGAGAACGAGGCCCACGGCAGGCCGCTGACCACCGAGTCGCAATGCTGGAGTCCCAGTGCGTCCAGGTGCTTCCGGGCATGGACGGCCGAGTCTTGAAGCACGGTGCAGCGGGGGCAGCGGCGGCGGGTGGCCGCGACGAATCTGGCGTTCACCTCGAACGCGAGAAACGTGCTTCCCACTCTGGTTTTTTCGACGATCTTTTCCGTGAAGACCCCCGTGCCTGGGCCCAGCTCGATGACCGCGTTGGCATCGCCGAGCGACGCCAGGTCGGTGATGAGCTCGGCCAGTTCCTGGGAACTGCTGGCAACCGCGCGTACCTCAGTGTGGGAGGTGAGGCCCTCCACGAGAAACTCCTGCCAAGTCACGTCGATTCCTCCACGGTCGAAAGCAACGCTCTATGTTACTCGGATCGCCACCAGGTGTCTGGCTGGAGCGTCTCTGGCGCCTATCCGATGAGGCGCCGGCATGCTGCGTGTGGGCGCGGTCTTCCTGAAATCGATCAGAGGTATCGCTCGAGGTGACGGGCGACGACCTGTGCGCCGTCGCACCGCGGGCGTCCGACGGCTGGCTGATTCAGCACTCGCCGTACCGTGGGTAGCCAGCGCCCCGCATACAGATCGTCCTGCTCGAGATACGCGCATCGCAGCAACGTCGGCATCGCGGCCACCAACACCGCGTATTCGGCGAAGTCGCCTCGCGACGTGTACACCACCGCGGTGTCGTTGGCGGCGCACTCGGCGATGATGCCGTACCCCGGCTTCGTCAGAACGACATCGGCGGCGGCGACCAGGTCCTCATAGCGGATGCCCCGTTCGTTGAGGGACGGCATATCGAGAGCGAACACGTTGCCGGCAT
>CALBET010000604.1 GCA_937888665.1 uncultured Acidobacteriota bacterium | reverse complement strand
GCGGCGGTATGAACCACCAGTTCCCGCAGCTCGGGCCGTCTACGAGCCACGAGCGCGCCCAGGCAGCGTACGGCATTCCCCGAGACCTCGGCCTCACCTCCGTCGGCGTTGAACAGCGTCATGTCGGCGCCGGTGGCGGTCAGCGCATACAGCACCAGTCCGTCCGCGCCGATTCCGGTATGCCGATCACAGACCCGCTGGGCCAGCGCGGAACCGTCGACGGTCGGATCGACCGGAGTAAAGAGAAAATCGTTTCCGTAGGCGTGCGCCTTGACGATGTCGATGGGCATGTCGCGGTCATCACGGCTGCAAGGGGCTAGAGAACACCCACGTCACGCCGCCGGTAATCCCGACGCGAGGGTCTCGCGAGGTGAAGCCGGTGAACACGCCACCGTCGAGCCGAACGGCGCTGCGGGTGTAGCGCACCCCGAAGGTCATCTGGCCCTTGCTGTCGGTGCCGGGAGGCGCCTCGCCACGCCGCGTGCTCGCGCGACCGTTGATCTCACCGACAATCTCCGCGCCGGGCGCGAACGCCCTCGCGAGGGAGAAGCCGTAGGTCAGCACGTCGTTCTGGCGGTCGCCGCGGATCGGGTCACCGAGGATCGCGACGCCGATGTTGCCGACGAGACGAATCGACTGCACGGTCTTGCCCACGAGTAGCGACTGGAAAAAATCGAACGTATCAAGTCCCAAGCCGCTCTCGTTGCTGGCATTGGGTAGCCGCGTGGCGAAACGGAGCGCCACGGCCGGGCGTCGGGCGCCCTCGCTCACGATCTTCACCTTGGTCCCAATGACAACATCGTCGAAGCTCCGGGTGCTATCGCCCGGCACGTCGACCATGCCCGACAGGGGCGCCTCGACCCGTTCGTTGATCAGGAGCCGACTCAACGACACGCCGTCAATCTGCACCTCGGCGAACGGGCCGAGTCCGAAGCTGAGTCCCACCAACGGCCCGCGCAGGAGGCTGCCCTCCAACCCCGACGCCGGGAACGGATGGTCCCACGAATGGTCGAACCCGGCCTCCAGCAAGACCAGGCCCTCTCCGATCGATTCCGGGTCTTCAGTCAGGAGTGGCCGCTGCTGGGCGCCGGCGGGGGCCGCCATCAGACAGCCGCCCAGCAGCCAACACGCCATGCCGGTGTTCCGTCGTTTCGTCATTCTCACGTCTTGCGCGCTCCTGGTCGCGCTGTGTCCAACCTCGTTCCACGTCGGCGGCTGTCGTCAATCGGGGTCGCGCCCACAGATTCGATGCCGATTCTGCCTCTTCTCGCCTTGTGCGCCGGGTCCAGCGCCCGTCCCGGTGCCACGCGGCAGGTTCACCACGGGCGGGTAGTCGCCGGGCTCTCGCGCTGGGTGGCGGCGTCCCAGCGAATGTAGCCGATGGCGGCCGCGTCATACACGGCGTGGGCCACGACGGGAGCCAGCAGCCCGCCGCCTACGTGGGCCAGAGCACCCAACCCGAATCCCATCACCGCCACCCACACCCCGAAGACCAGCGAGCCGCGGCCCCCGACATGCGCGAGCCCGAAGAGCAGACTCGCGACCACCACCCCGAACTCCACCTGCACCGCTCCGCGGAACAACAGCTCCTCGCCAAGCCCTGCGGCCAGGCTCACCGCGGCAACGTCAACCCCGCTGGCCGTTGCGAAGACCGGCCGCAGGGTGTCGAAGTAGAGACGCCGGATGGCCCGCACCGGCCCGACCGGCGGCGCCAGCCGCAAGACTCCGTAGTTCACCGCCGCAAAGACGGCGGCCGCGCCAAGGCCCAGTCCGAACCCGACCCCCGGGTCCCCGAGGTCGACGACGAGGCCTCTCGCACGGATCCAGACCACCGCCACGGCGGCCAGCACGGTCTCACCGACGACCGCCACGACAAGCAATCGGCTGGGCCACATCCGCGTCAGAACTCCCTGCCGCTGTCGATCAGCAAGGTCACCGGACCGTCGTTGCTCGAGGCCACGGTCATGTGCGCCTGGAACTCCCCCAGACGTACCGGCACGCCGAGCCCGCGAACCGCCCCGGCAAGCCCCTCGTAGACGGCCTTGGCCACATCCGGCGCGGCTGCCCTGTCGAACGACGGACGACGTCCACGCCGGCAGTCACCGTAGAGGGTGAACTGCGACACGAGCAAGACGGCGCCGCTGATATCCCGCACCGACCGGCTAAGACGGCCGTCCGCGTCGGGGAACACGCGCAGACCGGCGATCTTGTTCGCCACGTACGCGGTGTCGCCTGCGCCGTCGCCGTGCGTGATTCCGACATAGACCAGCAACCCGAGCTCGATCGCCCCGACCAGCCGGTCGTCTACCGTCACCCTCGCGGAATTCACCCGCTGCACCACCGCTCGCATCGCTGTGTCGATTCAGACGGGGCTGTATCCCGGCGCAACAATCAGGAGGACAGGGACTCGGCCGCCGACGGCGACGGGGCATCCAGTTGCCGCGCCGCCTCCGCGCGCAGCTCGGCGACCGGATTGAGTCGACGGTCGAGCAGATGGCGTCCGGCAACGTTCCCAAGCGCCTTCAGCATCGACTGCTTGACCCCGGGATGCTCCCGTTCCAGGTCGAGCAGCAACCGCTTCATCCGCTGACGCTGCAGACTCAGATCACCGCACACCGGACAGCAGCAGCCGATGACCGGCAGCCCAGCCTGCTCGGTATACACGCGCGCCTCTTCCTCACTGACGTACACCAGGGGCCGGATGACGACATGTTGCCGGTCGTCAGACACCAGTCGGGCCGGCATCGCCTTCAAGGCGCCAGAGAAAAACAGGTTCAGGAGAAGCGTCTCGATGAAGTCGTCGGCGTGATGGCCCAGCGCAATCTTCGTGGCTCCCACCTCGCTCGCGATGCGATACAGCACGCCGCGCCTGAGCCGCGCGCACAGCGAACAGGGGGTGTCCGTCTCGTCCAGCTTGTCGTCGATGATCTCGCCAATCTTGGTGTGCTCGATCCGATACTCCCAACCCCGCGCCTCGCAGGTCCGAGCGATCGTCTCGTGTTTGTAGTCGACATACCCGGAATCTACGTTCACCGCGATCAGCGAAAAGTCGATCGGCGCGCGCATTCGTAGCGCGTCCAGCATCTTCATCAGGGCCCAGCTGTCCTTGCCGCCAGACAAGCCGACCATGACCCGATCGCCGTCCTCGATCATGTCGAAGTCGACGATAGCCCGCGTCGTCTTCCGCGCCAGCTTCTTCTCAAGCGTGCTGTCGTATGCCATCGTCTCAGTCTAACGAATCCAGACCAGTTGCGGCCGGGGTGTCCTGACGACCCGACCCCGAGCCACCCAGCAGAAGGGGAATCGTCCGGGCCCAGGTCACGTCTGCCGCGCGCACGCGTCCCGCCTGCCCCAGCCGCTCAGCCAGCGCGGGGTCGTCCATGACCCGACGGAGTGCCTGTGCCAGCGAGTGGGCGGTCGGTTCGACGACCAGGCCGTCCACCTCCGACCGCACCATCTCGGCCGGCCCGCCGCTGTCGGCGCAGGTGATCACGGCTTTCGATGACGCGAACGCTTCCAGCGTCACCAACCCGTAGTCCTCGGCGCTCGGGGGGTAGCACACGGCGCGACAGACGGCCAAGCGTTCGACGAGATCCCGCTCGGAGATCGTGCCAAGCCACTCCACGCGGTCCTCGAGCCCCAACCGACGCGTCTGGGCCACCAGGGCCTCGCGCTCGGTCCCATCGCCCGCGATCGCACATCGAATTCCGTTCGCCAGCGGGTGCGCCAGCGCCTCGAGCACGAGCCCGACCCGTTTCAGCGGTGACAGACGGCAGGCGATGAACACGTGGTCGTCGTAGCGATCGCAGCGGTACGGCCGCGGCCGGGCGGGGGGGTACAGCACGGTGGAAGGAATACCCCCCCATCGTGTGAGACGCCGTTGAATCGTGTCGGACTGCGCAAACACCCGCGTCACGTTTCTGGTCAGCAGATAGGTGTCGGCGGCATGGACGAGGCGACGACGCATCCCCTCCTTGATGCGGGCCCGGGTCGACAGGGTCCGCACAAAGGCGGGCCACTGGTCGTAGTACTCCCGCATCCGATGGTTGAGCCAGCAAACGTGCGCGGGGTGGCGGACGGCATAGCTCGGAAACCGGAAGCTGACGACATGATCGACCGCGTGCCCGTCGTGGGTCCGGCCGACATCGGTCAACCAGGTCGCCAGGTACGCGGCGCCCTGACGACCGAACCGGTTCTGCGGCGTCCGGATCACGGTGGCCTGGTGTCCGGCGTCCCGCAACGCCGACACCAGACCTTCGGCGATCACGAGGTGGCCCCCCTCGGCGAACAACGGATGCGACGTGACGACGGCTACGCGT
>CALBET010000603.1 GCA_937888665.1 uncultured Acidobacteriota bacterium | reverse complement strand
TCACCCAACGGCATGGTTGCCGATATCTTCCGCGCGGAAAAATACGCAACAGGCTTCACTGCTTATTTTTGAGTCTAATTGAGAGCAAGCATAAACGGAGTGCAAATTACTTCACTCTATTTATTTCAACCCAGCCGTATAAAAGCCATCGTCCTTAAGCCTCATACATCGTCGACCCGCCCACCACGGTGCGCACGATCTCGATGTCCTTGATCTTCTCCGGGTCGATTGTGTGGGGGTCTTCCGCCAGCACAACGTAATCCGCCAGCTTGCCGGCGCTGATCGAACCCTTGATGTTCTCTTCCCCCGACGCCCAGGCGCCGTTGTAGGTATTCACGGCGATGGCCTCGGCCACGCTGATGCGCTGATTCGCACCCCAGGTCTTGCCATCCCAACCCTTGCGCGTAACCATGCCCTGAATACCCATCAGTGGAGCGAACGGACCCGGACTAAAGTCCGAGCCGGCCGCTGCCATGATGCCGGCATCGAGCATGGTGCGATAGGCCATGCAGCGCTTCATCAGTTCTTCGCCGTAGTACACAAACTTGTCGGGATTGTAGTAGGCATAGGTGGTGAACATCGCCGGCACACAACCCAGTGCCTTCATGCGCCGCACCAGATCGTCTGTTATGAGCGTGCAGTGGGTAATCTTCGGTCGCGCATCGGTACGCGGATAGAGCTTCTGCGCGCGTTCCACAGCGGTGAGGAAACTGTCGATGGCGACGTCGCCATTGGCATGCCCATTCACCTGGATGCCCGCGCGGTGCACGCGCTCAACCCAGGCATTCAACACCTCCTGAGTCTCGGTTACGTTGCCTCGATAGGGCGGGGTGACGTTGGGATAATCCACACTCAATGCCATGGTACGTTCCGAGAACGATCCGTCCACCGTATGTTCCGAGGTAGCGCCGAACTTGATCCACTCATCACCGAAACCGGTTTTGATGCCCGAGGTGATCATGGATTCCAGCACCTCGCCTCTGGCTTCGTAGCTCACCCGATGCAACAGCTCGCCGCGCGCACGCACGTCCTGGATGGCGGCCAGATCGCCGCCTTCGTGGTGCACACTGGTGAGGCCGTAGCGGCTGAACTGCTTCGAGATGTAGGCGATGCCGTCGCGGCCACGGGCAGCAAGCTCGGCTTCGCTGAAACTGGGGCGCGTGCCGATGCCACGCATCGGGTCTCTGGCTCGATCGGTCACCCGGCCATTGAGTTGGCCTTCCGGATCCTTGTCGTAAGTACCGCCCATCGGATTCGGCGTGTCCCTGGTGATGCCCGCCATCTCGAAGGCCTTGCTGTTGTAAAAGGAAGTGTGGCCGCCACGGTGTTGCACCACCACAGGATGGTCGCTTGACACCAGATCGAGGTCGCGCCGGTGCAGCCCGCGCGCGTCGGACAATTTGGTATCGTCGAAGAAGTAGCCTTCTACCCAGGTGTCAGGAGACAGCGTCTGCGCCTTCGCGCGCAACTTGTCGACAATACTGTCGATACTGACGAACTCCACTTCGAAGGGATTGCCCACCAGCACATCGTAGAGCAGTGTCTCGCCGCGAGCGTGGTTGTGACAGTCGATGAAGCCCGGCACAACAGTCATTCCCTGGGCGTCGAAAGTTTGGGTGTTGGGTCCAGCGAGACTCTGGATATCGGCCGTGCTACCCACCGCGCTGAACTTGTCGGCAGTAACGGCAAACGCCTCGGCGCTTGGGACGCGGGCGTCAACGGTGTAGACCCGGGCATTGATTACAATGAGGTCAGGATCCTGGGCAGAGGCCACGGCCCCGCGCAGGGTCTGCGCGT
>CALBET010000602.1 GCA_937888665.1 uncultured Acidobacteriota bacterium | reverse complement strand
CGCATACATTCTGGCCCAGGACGGTGCGGATATCGAGGTGGCAGACGTCCTCGCGAAGATTCCGCGAGAGACGACGAAGACCAAGGACATCACCGGCGGTCTGCCGCGTGTTGCCGAGCTCTTCGAGGCCCGCAAGCCCAAGGAGGTCGCCATGATCTCCGAAGTGGACGGGATCGTATCCTTCGGCAAGGACACCAAGGGCAAGCGGCGAATCGTCGTTACTCCCGAGGATGACGAGGCGCAGGAGTACCTGATCCCCAAGGGCAAGAACATCACCGTCAACGAGGGTGACTATGTTCGGGCTGGTGAGGGCCTAATGGACGGTGCGGCCAACCCACACGACATCCTGAAAATCAAGGGTGAGGGGGCTCTTGCTCGCTACCTGGTCGACGAAGTGCAAGAGGTCTACCGCCTGCAGGGCGTTAAGATCAATGACAAGCACATCGAAGTCATCGTTCGCATGATGTTGCGCCGTGTGAAGGTCCGCGAGGTTGGGGATACTGACTTCCTAGTCGACGAGATTGTCGAGAAACATCGCTTCGAGCAGGTTAACCGACAGATCATCGCGATGGGCGGTCTGCCCGCTCGCGCCGAGTCACTGTTACTCGGCATCACAAAAGCCAGTCTGTCCACCGACTCCTTCTTGTCGGCAGCCTCCTTCCAGGAGACCACCCGAGTCCTTACCGAGGCGTCCATCAAGGGCTCCACCGACGGGCTTCGGGGCTGCAAGGAGAACGTCATCATGGGCCGCCTCATCCCTGCGGGTACCGGATTCGCCGCGTACCAGAAGCTTGGAATGAGTTTCAGGGACGACTCGGAGATGGCTTTCGACGACTTGAGCAACGCTGGATAGCTCACACTGCGGCGGCTGCTTGACACAGCCGCCCCAGACACATAAACGCGCCGGACTGTAAGCACTGTCCGGTGCCCTTCGAGGAAGAAATGCCCACCATCAATCAGCTGGTCCGCAAGGGACGCAAGCGCGTCCGACGCAAGTCCACGGCTCCGGCCCTGAAGGGCTCCCCGCAAAAGCGCGGCGTCTGCACCCGCGTCTATGCGACCACGCCTAAGAAGCCGAACTCGGCACTCCGCAAGGTCGCCCGCGTGCGCCTCACCAACGGGATGGAGGTTACCTCCTACATCCCAGGAGAGGGTCACAACCTGCAGGAGCACAACTCTGTACTTATCCGCGGTGGCCGGGTGAAAGACCTTCCCGGTGTTCGCTATCACATCATCCGTGGCACCCTTGATTCTCAGGGTGTCAATGATCGTCGCCAGGGCCGTTCCAAATACGGCGCCAAGCGGCCGAAGAAGTAGGACTCAGCAATGCCTCGTCGTCGCGAAGTACCCAAGCGCGAGATCCTGCCGGATCCGCGCCATCATGACCTCCTCATCAGCAAGTTCATGAACTGCCTGATGAAGGACGGAAAGAAGTCCAAGGCCGAGGGCATCGTTTACGGTGCATTCGAGGTCATACACACTCGCACCCGTGAAGATCCCGTCGGCGTTTTTCACCAAGCGCTCGAAAACGTCAAGCCAATGGTCGAGGTGAAATCCCGACGCGTGGGTGGATCGACCTACCAGGTGCCGATTGAAGTTCGGGACGTTCGTCAGCAAGCGTTGGCGATCCGTTGGGTGATCGACTTTGCGCGCAAACGGCCCGGCAAGCACATGGCAGAGAAGCTTGCCAACGAACTCATCGAAGCGAGCCATGCCCGCGGCGGCGCGATTAAGAAGAAAGAAGACACCCATCGCATGGCGGAGGCCAACAAGGCCTTCGCGCATTACCGGTGGTAATCGTCGGTTAGTACGACTCCCGCGCGGCCGATTGCGGCACCGGGGGTTTTGTTTATTTGCACCTGCGGTCTCTCCCACATAAGAGGCCCGCGTTTCGCCGACCCACCGACACGGTGGCAGGCACACAGCGGCACCCAAGCTGCGACATCGGCGCTCTCGAGGAATCGGGGACGTCAGTCGAGAACCGGCAGCCGCCTTCCCGGAATTTTCGTTCGACCAGTCATTCGGCTGGTCTACCCGGAGTCTCTCATGGCCAAAGAGAAGTTCGACAGGAACAAGCCCCACGTCAATATTGGCACGATC
>CALBET010000601.1 GCA_937888665.1 uncultured Acidobacteriota bacterium | reverse complement strand
GGGCATCCTCCGCACCGGACGCATTACCGCCAGGGTTCCCGTGCGCAAGACCGGCGACGCGCTGGACGAGCTCGGAACGCTGTTCAACGGGATGCTCGACCGTATCGAGTCGCTCATGAGCGCCATGCGCGGGTCGCTCGACAACGTGGCGCACGATCTGCGGACGCCGATGACGCGCTTGCGCGGTGTCGCCGAGACGGCGCTGCGAGAGCCGCGCGAGCCGGACGAGTACCGCGAGGCACTGGCCGATTGTGTCGAGGAATCCGACCGGGTGGTGGGCATGCTTGACACTCTGATGGACATCTCCGAGGCCGAAACGGGCTCGATGCGCCTGCAGGTGGAGGCGGTCGAGGTTGGGATGCTCGTCCGGGAGGTGCTCGATCTCTATGCCGATGTGGCCGACGACGGCGGGGTGCTGTTGGAAGCCGACATTCCGGCCGATCTCCCGGTCGCGGTCGATACGAACCGGATGCGGCAGGTGCTGGCCAACCTTGTCGACAACGCGGTCAAATACACGCCCCGGGGCGGCCGCGTGACGCTGCGGGCGGGGCATGAGGACGGCGGCGTGGTCCTCCGAGTCACCGACACCGGAGTGGGGATTGCGCCTGACGAGTTGCCGCGCATCTGGGACCGTCTGTACCGAGGTGACCAGAGTCGCACGGCGCGGGGGCTTGGACTCGGATTGAGTCTGGTGCGCGCCATCGTGTCCGCGCATCGGGGCCGGGCCGATGTGTGTTCGACACTGGGGAGCGGCACCACGGTGACGCTGTGGCTCCCCCCCGCCGCTCCCCCGGACGTGCCCGTCAACACGTGATCGCCGCCCAAATCCGCCTGTTTTCTCGCCTTCTCCATCTCGTTCCCCGACTCTTACCAACGTGTAATGTTTCTGAAAGCCGCCCGTAAGGTTGGCGATCGTCTCATCTGGCAGGAGGTTATTACGATGAGCACGAATCATCTCAATCAGGTTGGGCAATGGGTTCCCCGTAGCTGGCGTCCCGCCGCCCTCATTGCCGGCGTGACCCTGACGATAGCGGCGGCCGGGCTGACCCTCAATGGTTCAGCCGCTCCCATGGCCAAGGGACCGGACATCGTCACCGGCGGGCCGGCGCATCCGTTGCAGGTCGCCGGCGATTCCTACGCCGATGTCGTCGAGCACGTCGCGCCGTCGGTCGTCACCATCCGATCCGAACGCACGGTCGAAACTGCCACCGCCACGCCGTTCGGCAACAACGAGTGGGCCCGGCGGTTTTTCGGTGACCAGGTGCCGCAGATGCCGGTGCCCAACGAACGTCGTATGGGCGGACTAGGGTCCGGCGTCATTGTCCGCAGCGATGGCTATCTACTGACGAACCACCACGTCATCGAAGACGCGGACCGTATCGAGGTGGAACTGTCTGACCGGCGGGTCTTCACCGCGACCGTCGTGGGCACCGATCCGCCCACCGATCTGGCCGTCTTGCATATCGACGCCGAGGGCTTGCCGGCGGTCGCCCTGGCCGACTCGAACCAGGTGCGGGTGGGCGACGTGGTGCTCGCGATCGGCAATCCGCTGGGGGTCGGACAGACCGTGACCATGGGCATCGTCAGCGCGAAGGGTCGAGCCACGGGGCTCGGCGACGACAGCTTCCAGAACTTCCTGCAGATCGATGCGCCCATCAATCAAGGCAACTCCGGCGGGGCGCTGGTGGACACGACCGACCGGCTG
>CALBET010000600.1 GCA_937888665.1 uncultured Acidobacteriota bacterium | reverse complement strand
CCGTGACGTTTGCCGCGACCGCCGAAGTCGTGCGCTACTCGGGCGCCATCCCGATCCTGGTCGACTGCGATCCAGCAACATTGAACCTCGACCTGGAGGACGTGGATCGAAAGGTGGCTGACCTCCGGGCCGGGAGGCTACCGGTCCGGCTGGCCGGGGATGCAGATGTGGACGGGATGATCCCGGTCCACGTCGGCGGATGGATGCTGCCTGGTGACGAGATGGCCACGACCGCCGAGCGGCACGGGGTCTGGGTCGTGGAGGACGCGGCGCACGCGTTTCTGTCAGCCTGGAGATCCCGTGAACAGGAGCCCTGGAGGACGTGCGGCGCGAATACCGCCCACGTCACCGCGTTCTCTCTTTACGCCAACAAACCGATCACGACGGGCGAGGGCGGCGTGGCCGTGACCGACGACGGGCAACTTGCTGATCGAATGCGCATGATGTCGTTGCACGGTCTGTCACTGGATGCCTGGACACGGTATCGCGGTGCAAGCTGGGATTATCGTATTCTTGCTCCGGGCTACAAATACAATTTGACGGATATCGCCGCCGCGATCGGGATCCACCAGGTTCGCCGCGGCGACGAGTTGAGACGGCAACGCGAGGCGATCGCACATCGCTACTTTGAGGCACTCGACGGACTCGATGAAGTCGAGCTTCCGGCTCGCCCGATATCGACCCGGCGACACTCCTGGCATCTGTTTCCGATCCGACTGCATCTCGACCGATTGAGCATCGATAGGAACCGGGTCATTGAAGAGCTACGCCAGCGTGGTATCGGCTCATCGGTGCATTGGCGCCCGTTACACTTGCATCCCTATTATCAGGAGACATTCGGGTGGCGCGCCGAGCACTTTCCCGTGGCGACACGCGAGTGGGAACGATTGATCTCATTGCCGCTGTACCCCTCCATGGGCTTCGACGCGTGCGATCGGGTCTCGTCCGTGCTCCGGACTATCGTCGGGCGTTGGCGGCGCTGATTTGACTGAGAACAGATCATGACCGGGCTGCGGATCGCGTTCGACCTTGATGGAGTCCTTGCCGATCTCGAAGAGCCGTACACGGCCGCGAAGCGCGCCCTGTTCGGGAGTGGCGGCTCGCCTCCCGCGTCGGTGGTGGCGGTCGAGGAGGCGGCCGATGAGGAGTCTGTGGCGGGATCCGCCGGACCGACTCGCGTCCGCGGTTTGACGCGGAGCCAGCAGTCGGCCGTGTGGAAGCGTATCGCGCAGGTTCCGAATTTCTGGACCACGCTGAACCCCCTTGAGCCTCGTGTCGTCCGTGGGATCCAGTTACTGGCGACGCGGTATCACTGGCATGTCTTCTTCGTGACCCAGCGTCCCGACTCCGCCGGAGAGACGACCCAGCGTCAGACCCAGCGGTGGCTTATTCAGCAGGGCTTCGACCTGCCCGCGGTCATCGTGATGCGTGGTTCGCGCGGCCGGCTGGCCGAATTGTTGCAGCTGGACGTGTTGGTCGACGATACCCCCAAACACTGCGTCGACGTGATCGCCGAGTCGAAGACGAAGCCGTTCCTGGTGGTTCGCAGCGGACATGCCGGGACGAGGAGTCGAGCTGAGGGCCTAGGGATCGAGGTGGTAGGGTCAGTACGGGAGGCGCTCATCACCCTCAGGCAGCTCTCGACAGCGCGGCCCCGGCCCTCTCTCTGGCAGCGGTTGAATCGCCGGGTTGGGCGTCGTTAGACCGACACTCATCGACGGAACCGCGTCAGGGTCAGACCTGGTTCGTCACTTTCGGCCGTCAGCAATGACCCTCTGAACGACGAATCGAGGGCCTCGAACAGGGTATCCAATGCACGCGGTCGGAACTGTCACCGTTGGGCACAAGGTCGTCTGGGCTCCTGGCGTTGTCACGCAAGACCTGGCGAACACCACGGTGGTGGCGGGTGTCCCGGTGGGAGTGGCCGAGTGAGGAGAGCGATTCGTGGATGACGCTCGCGCTCGAGCCATGACGGTCGGGAAGCGCGGTCTCGACCTGGTGTTGTCGGTTGCCGCGCTGGTCCTTCTGTCTCCCCTCTTCCTCTTTATTTCGCTGTGGGTCAAGTACGACTCCCACGGTCCGATCTTCTTTCGACACGAGCGGGTTGGTCGGAATTTCATCCGTTTCCGGATCTTCAAGTTCCGCACGATGGTCGACGGTGCCGAACACGAGGGGGCTGCCATCACGCCCCTGGGAGACGAACGGATCACTCGCGCGGGCCGCGTCCTGCGTCGTACCAAAGTGGATGAGCTTCCGCAATTGCTCAATGTGGTGGCCGGAGACATGTCGCTGGTGGGCCCTCGTCCCGAGGTGGCGAAATATGTCGATCTGTTTCGCGGAGATTACGAGGAACTGCTCCGTATCCGGCCCGGGGTGACGGGGGCGGACTCGCTAAAGTATCAGGACGAGGAGGCGTTGCTGGCTGCCGCCGACGACCCCGAGCGCGACTATGTCGAGCGCATCCTGCCCGACAAGATCCGGCTTGCGAAAGACTACGCCCGAAGATGGTCACTGACGCTCGATCTCGTGATCATCATGAAGGCCCTGGGCGAGGCGGTTGGCGTTCGTGTCGCCACAGTCGCCGGAGGGGTGCTTCGCTATCGTCGTGTCATCATCGTCGCGATTCACCTCACACTCGTCGTCGCGTCCAACTGCGCCGCGTTCTGGCTGCGCTTCGACGGAGTCATCCCGGTCCTGGAGCAGCAGATGATGCTTCGGGCGCTGCCCTGGTTGGTCGCGGTTCGGGGGCTTGTCTTTATTCCGCTCCGTCTGTATCAGGGACTCTGGGTCTACACGAGTCTGTGGGATCTCCAGCGGATCATTGCGGGCGTCGGCATGAGTTCGGTGCTTTTCTTCGCTGTGGTTCGGTGGGGTCTCGCCGAGGTTACGTATCCGCGGTCCGTCTTCTTCACAGACACCATCGGGTTGATCGTGCTGATGTGCGCGGTGCGCCTCGCGCGTCGGTTCTACCACGAGACGAAGGTCGCGATCCCGGGTCGGCGAGTGTTGGTTA
>CALBET010000599.1 GCA_937888665.1 uncultured Acidobacteriota bacterium | reverse complement strand
AAGAAGCACCGCTGAAGTCCAGTTTCCTGAGTGGAGCTAAGGGGATTCGAACCCCACCGTCTGAAACCCTAAAACCGCTGGTGACGTGGGGTTACGACTCTGATACCCCACGCGAAACTACGCCACTGGACGCGAGGTGACCTGGGGGTATCGCGAACCTTGTTGACGTCGTCAACAACAAAACGCCGCCGCGGCAAGTGCAAAACCAACCGATCAAGTGCAACCCGTCGCGCATAGGAGGCGGCACAGTTACGCAGGCCAACACCAACCCCTGCGTACTTGCACTGCCTCGCGCCAGATCCCTGAACAGCACCGAGGTTTCAGATTGTTACTTCGCGGCTTCGGCGATTGGGACAGATCGGCCTGCAGAAGAGCTTCAACTAAGTGCTCGCAACTGCAAGAAATCCTGGCTTCTGGCGATTGTCATTGATCGAAGAGCGCGTACTCCACGGCGTCGGGTTCTTGTGCCCAAGTCGGTTCGGCGGCCCACTCCTCCGCAAGGTCCAGGTAGCGCAGGTAGTCCGCTTTCAGGACCTTCCCCTTGGCGGGCATACTGCGTAAACTGTGGACTCAACAGCGGGGTCAGGTCACCCGCGACGCTGGAAAAGCGAATTCCTATCCTATAAACAAACAAACGAGCCAAACAGCCAAAGAAGGACAGAACAATGCAAACCACAAGCAGCACAGATTCGCATCGAATCGTCACCCCGGATGACTTGAAGTGGGAAACGGTCATCCCCGGCACGCAGATAGCGGTCGTAGCGGGCGACCCCACTAAACCCGGTCCCTTCGTGATCCGCCAGAAGACCGCCGCGGGGGCCATGGTTCCGCCACACTGGCACACGACCACTGAAAATGTGACGGTACTCCAAGGCACTTTCGCGATGGGAATAGGTGACAAATTCGACAAAACGAAACTTACGCGCATGCATCCCGGCGATTTCAGCACGGTCCCCGCGACCGTGCCCCACTTTGCGATGCCCGAGACCGATGTTGTCGTGCAGCTCGACGCCATGGGCCCGTGGGTCACGAATGTCGTCAACCCGGCTGATGATCCGCGCGGCTGAAGCATTGCCCATCCCGGACGGCGCATCAGCGTGGTCTGCGTCTGGTAGCTTTTATCGTGCATGCGGGCGATCACGAACGCCCACGCCCGCAGGGCGTCAACCCCTGCATCGACCGGAAACTCTCCGGTCTCGCGCATTTCCTGCCACAGCGAACCCACGGTGGCGTCCAAGGCGCTACCGAGCCTCTCAAAGTCGGAGTCCTGTTTCGACCGCACGCACGCCCCTGATCCACGCCCGTCTCAGAACAGACCACATCTGCGACACCATGCCGGCCGCCTGACGACCAGTGCGTCTCCCCTAGTGACGATGTCTCAATAGTCTGTCCAAGAACCCGCTGCCGCATAAGGATGTTGTCGGACACTTTCTGGACAATGGTTATATGCCCACCACCACCCACACCCGAATCGGCTACACCCGCGTCTCGACCGTCGCCCAAACCCTGGATCAGCAGCAGACCGCCCTGGAAGCCGCCGGGGTCACGAAGTTCTTCTCCGACACCATGAGCGGTGCCCGCGACGACCGCCCTGGTCTCGCCGAACTGCTCGCCTACGTCCGCGACGGCGACACCGTCGTGGTCTGGAAGCTCGACCGGCTGGGCCGGAACCTGGCGCACATCTTGGCGACCGTCAAGGAACTGACCGACCGGGGCGTGACCCTGGTTTCGGTCACCGACGGCATCGACTCCTCGACGGCGGCGGGCCGGATGATGATCGGAGTCCTGGGGTCATTGGCCGAATACGAGCGGGAGCTGATCAAGGAGCGCACCGCCCTCAAGCGTGCTGCCTCCCGCGCTCACGGCACCAAGTTCGGGCGACCACGCAAGGTATCCGACACCGAGCACATCGCCACCGCCAGGCGCATGAAGGCCGACGGGCATACCGGCAGGGCCATCGCCAAGTACCTGGGAGTCAGCCGGGCCACTCTCTACCGGTACTTGGACGAGGATCGCGCAGCCTGAGAACTGTTGCGTTCGCCGGCTTAGGCAATCCAGCTATGGATCAGCGTATGGGTTGCTATCGTCGCCCTCGACAATCGGATCCGCATACAATGATTGGAATACACGTGACGACCACCAGGAAACTCGGCGTTGCCGCCCTCGCTGCGGTAGGTCTGCTCAGCTTCGGTGTGGCCGGCTGCTCCGCCAAAAGCGACAACGCCGCCAAGGGTGAACAGTCGGCCAAGGAAGCCGGCAAGGGCGCCACCTCCGCCAGCAGCGCGCCGTCGATGAGCGCGGCGGACTTGCAGACGAGCCTCGCCGCCCGCATCTCCACGGCGACCCCCCCGCAGTCGGTTACCTGTAGTGGCGATCTGGCAGGCGAGGTCGGGAAGACAACCAGCTGCGAGGTCGCAATCAACGACACCACCTCGGTTCAGGCGAACGTCACTGTGACGAAGGTGACCGGCACCAACATCGACTACGCCTTCGAGCCGGCGATGACCAAGGAGCAGTTGCAGAAGGCCTTCGCGGCCAACGTTTCGGCGGACGTGACCTGCGACGCCGGCTTGGACGGCACGGTTGGTGCCAACACCACGTGCAGCGTGACTAAGGACGGCACGACCGATGAGACCACTGTGTCGGTTAGCAAAGTGCAAGGCCTTTACATGAGCATCTCCACCAGCCCGTCATCATGATGTGTCGGCTGCGCGACGCCGCAGCGGTGGGCGCGGGTGTCCTGTCAGTGGCAGTGCTGCTCGCGGTGCCGGGACACGCCGTCGAAGGCTGCGGGGTCGGCATGTACTACAACAACGCCAATGCCCAATGTGAACCGTGGGCCCCGGTCGGGGTAGATTTCGCCCCCGCCGTCACCATCCCCGTCCTAGATCCCGTCCCGCTCGGTATCGGCTTTGACCCGGTTCCCATCGGCATCGGCTTCGACCCAGGCTTCGGGCTCAACGTTCCCAATATCGCGCCGTACCTCCGCGTTCCGAACATCCTCGGGGTGCCCGGCATCCCGGACGTCAGGGTGCCTAGACTCGGCATCCCTGATGTGCGGGGCCCGGAGGTTCGGGTTCCCGAGGTTCGGGCGCCCGAGGTTCGTGTTCCCGAGGTTCACGGCCGACGCTAGGCGGCGCGATCGGAAAAGCCATCATGAGGGCGGCCCCGGCGGCGGTCGCGTTGGCCCGTGCGCGTGATCAACCGGCCTCCGGGGTGAAGTCGGCGTTTAACAGCCGCCCCTGCGGATCGAGATAGGCGTTGATCGGCTGCCCTGTCGTGAACGAGGGGGGTGCGGCTGGTTCTTCTCCGCCGGTGACAGCTCGACGGACAGCTCGCCCTGCGGCCAGGCGATCTCCCAGTCGATGGGCGATTCGGCGATGTCGGCCATGCCGATGCGCTGCACCGGGGTGTGCTGATCCGCCAAGGAGTCCTCGGCGTTTTTCCCCCACTTGTCGGTGGTGGAGATGATTACCCGGTTGGTGAA
>CALBET010000598.1 GCA_937888665.1 uncultured Acidobacteriota bacterium | reverse complement strand
CACATGCCGGCGGGCGGGTATGGGGCGGAAGATGGCCAGGCGCTCTATCGGCGACTGCAAGAAGCCCTCGAACGTGAGCCCGCGGTCGACTCGGTGAGTCTGGCATGGCATGCGCCGTTGAGTGGCATGTTCATGGCAGTGTATCTGTCGGTTCCGGGGGCGGCGGTTCCCACGGAGCAGCAGGTGGTGCCAGGGAATGTGGTGTCGCCCCGCTATTTCGAGACGCTGGGCGTCCCGGTTGAGGGCCGCGAGTTCTCCGCCTCCGACGACGGCGACTCGGAGCTGGTCGTGGTGGTCAACCGGGCGTTCGCCGATCGTTTCTGGCCCGACCAACCGGCGCTCGGACGTGAAGTCCGATTGATCAGGGGCGATGTCCCGCGCCGCGTGATCGGCGTGGTCGAGGACCTCCGATACCGCGAACTGGACGAGGCAGCGCTGCCGATCTTCTACTTTCCGATGGGGCAGCGCTTCATGGAAGCGACCTACGTGCATGTGCGGGCACGCAGTGGGGACCCACGCGCGGTGGCGCCGATCATCCGCGAGCGTCTCGCGGCCCTGGACCCGCGTATCGCCCTGCACGATGTCCATACACTGGAGGAGCGCCGCCGGGAGCTACTGAACGAATGGCGCGGACCCGCATGGCTCGCTAGCGTGATCGCTGGCGTTACCTTCATCCTGACGGTCGCCGCCTTGTATGCGGTGATGGCTGGCGCGGTCGCGCGGCGTACGCGAGAGATCGCTATCCGCCTGGCCCTGGGTGCACGGCCGCGCCAGGTACTCCGGGCCCTGCGGTGGCACGGCTTGCGACTGGTCGGTCTCGGCGTGCTGATTGGAATGCCGATCGCCTGGGTGCTCTCCGCGTACCTGGAGGGACTGTTGTACGGTGTGGTGCCCCGCGATCTACCCACCTTCGCAGCGGTGCTGGCGGTCGTGCTGTTGGCGGCCTGGCCGGCATGTCAGCGTCCTGCGCAACGGGCGTCTAGGGTCGACTTGATGTCGGCCCTGCGGACCGATTAGCGTTCGGCGCCCAGACGGAGGACGCGATCACCCCGCGCTAGAAATGCCCAACCGAATCCCGCCGGCGTTGGGCTTCGTGTATTGAGCCACGCGATCTCGGTCGCTCCCGATAAACGCCGCAGTGTAGACCTATCCTTCGACGGCCGGAAATGACACAGAACCCCAGTATTCTGTGTCGTGGTTATCTTTCCCATGAAAACACGGGTTGAACCCGGGCCGCGAAGCCGAGACTCTCGTACAAACTCCTCGCTCGCATGTTCTCTTATTGGACTGCCAGCACAGGACGGCCCCTCCCGACGCCACCGGGGAGGTCCAGGAACCGGACCGATGGCGCACACCTCGTTCCGCGAACCGTAGAGACGAGCCACTGTGACAGTAGGTCCGAAGGTGAGACCGCGCGCGGGCGCGGTGTTTCAGGCGCTCCCTTAGGGATCTTGCTTCGTGCTCGCTTTTCCTCAGAGGCGGGATCAGCCACCAGGTTAGCCCGCGCGGTGTGCTCGTCCTGCCGAGGCGAGAGGACCGGCTCGTCGACCCGGTTCGCGGAACGAGGTGTGCGTCATCGGTCCCCCCGCAGAATCGTGACCGACAGGTTTGAAGGG
>CALBET010000597.1 GCA_937888665.1 uncultured Acidobacteriota bacterium | reverse complement strand
GCTTTTCTACCCTAAATCCTCGTAAGTCATTGGCTCCGTGGCAGATCCCGGCCCATCCTCAGAGGTTGCGCGACTGCTCCCCGCGTTCACTCGACATAGTCAGGAAGGCGAGATGCCGCCTATGTTGCCAACGACATAGTCGACACACCAGGGCGATGCACCTGCTCCAGGCGGACGTTCCCCTCGTGACGATGGTGAGGGGCCGAGCCGGACCGTCGACATTGCCGGTGGCGTCGCCAGTGAGGTAGTCTTGCTCCATGGCAGCGAAGACCCCGCGAGCTGATGAGCTGGCGCCTCGAGAACCGGCTCCCGGCCGCCGTTCCTACGAGTCGCCTCGACTCACGGAATACGGGAAGGTGCGAGACCTCACGACAGGTGGCACGTCCGGGAAAAATGAGAGCGGAGGCGACCCGCGCCCCGACGAGAAAGCATGAGTTGCCTGATCGACCGTCGGTTCACGCCTTCTGCGGTGTCCCCGTCGCCAGCGGTGTCGTTCTTCCAGAGTTGCCATCCAGCGCGGCGGCGGCGCAGATCCGATTCCACCTGGCCCCCACGTTGCCTCTGCCGCAAACGACTGCGGGCGCCCGCCATGTCTGGCGCGCGCCTGACGGCGGTATTTCGCTCTCCCTCTTCAAGTCGGACCGCTACAACCTCCTGTTTCCCGGCACCGTGCGCTTTGCCATCGGGGCCGATGGCCGCGACATCGTGGGGTGCGGGGATTGCGGTCACACCGACGACGTGCGTCATGCCCTGCTGACCCAGGTTCTCCCTCGGGTGCTCAGTCTGCGAGGGCGCATGGTGGTCCATGCCAGCGCGGTCATCGGGTCTGAGGGCGCCATCGCGGTGCTCGGTACCGGTGGGGCCGGAAAGTCCACCTTGGCGGCCGCGTTCCAACAGGCCGGACACGAGGTGATCGCGGACGATTGTCTCGTGCTGCAGCCCGCACCGGACGCCGTCGGCTTCCTGGCCATACCTGGTCCGCCGGGGGTCCGTCTGTGTCGCGACGCGGCCGCGGGGTTCCTCTCGCCGGACGCGCTGGCGGCGGCCCCGGAAGACCCGGCTGGCAAGGTCCGGATCGCCTCCGAATCGACGGCGACACGCCCTCCGCGTGAGCCAGCTCGGCTCGCGAGGGCCGTGCTGCTTCAGCCGTGGGACTCGGCCGCCGGCGGAAGCGAGGTGGAGGTCGAAGCACTCACGCCGGCCGAGGCCCTGATGGCGTTCGTCGAGCACTCGTTCCAACTCGAGCTATGGGATCGCACCGCGCTGTCCGCCCGCCTGCGGGCGTTCGCGGCCGTGGCCGATGCCGTCCCGGTGGTCCGGATCCGTTTTCGCCATGACCTTCGTGAGATCGCGACGCTGCGGGAGTGCGTCTTGAGTCTTCCTACGACGGCGTCACGCTTGGCGACCGCTGGCGGAGGGTGTCGACTGTGAGTACCATCAACCGACGGCGGTTTCTGGAGACGAGTGCCATGGGGCTGGGCGTAGCCTCGCTTCGTCCCGGCGCGGCCCTTGCGCAGGGTGGCGCCGGAGCGGTTCCGTTCGCCCCTGCGTCGACCCGCGTCCGGATGACCGGTGACGGCCTCGGGCTGACGCCGGCCGAACAGGGCCAACTGCTGACCCGCTTGGCCGATGAGGGCCTGATCTCGACAGACTCCTATTCGAATGGCGGCACGGTCGAGGCGTTGGAGGAGCGGTGCGCGGCCGTGCTCGGGAAAGAGCGCGCCGTCTTCATGCCGACTGGAACCCTCGCGAACCACCTGGCGGTGCGCGAACTGGCGGCCGGGGCTGGTGGCCGCGCCATTGTGCAGGCGGAGAGCCACCTGTTCAACGACTCGGGCGACTGCGTGCAGACGCTCAGCGGCATGACGCTGATGCCGCTGGGGGCAGGGCGGGCCGCCTTCGCGCTCGATGAGGTGGAGGAGGTCGTCGATCGGACACGGAGCGGGCGGGTGGTGAGACCGATCGCCGTCCTGTCCATCGAGACGCCGGTGCGCCGCCGTTTTGGAGAGACCTTCGATCAGACCGAGTTGGATCGCATCACCGCATTCGCGCGGGCTGAGGGCATTCGGCTACATCTCGATGGCGCGCGGTTGTTCCTGCAGAGTGGGTACACCGGTATCGATATCGCGGAGTACGCGCGGCCGTTCGACACGGTCTACATCTCGCTCTACAAATACTTCAACGCCGTCTCTGGCGCGATCCTGGCTGGTCCGCGCGAGCTGCTCGACGGCATGTATCACACCAGACGTATGTTCGGGGCCGGCCTCCCTGGCGCCTGGCCGTTCGCCGCGGTGGCGCTGCACTACCTGCCCGGTTTCGTCGACCGGTTCCGAGACGCGGTCGGCGTGTCCGAGGCGTTCATCGAGCAGGTCACACGGCACGAGGCGTTCACCGTCGAGCGAATGACGGCCGGCACCAATCTCTTCCAGCTGCGAGTGGCCGGCGTCGACCCGGGTGGGTTCCGTCGTCGCCTGGAGGAACGCGGCGTCGATCTGGGTCCGGTGCGGTCGGACGGGAGCGTGCTGGTCGGTGTCAACGAGACCTGGAACCGCGCCACCGCCGATGACCTGGCCGACCGGTTCCGGTCCACCCTGTCCTAAGGGGTTCCAAGCGAGGCGTCCGTGAGGGCGGACGTCGCAGCATCGGCTCAGCGGGGTCACAGCCCGCCTGGCTGCTCCCTCCTTGCGCCTGGCCAGACGAACGCCTCGCCCGGAAACCCCCCACTTGCCAACCTGCTGCTAGGGCGAGCCCACGTCGTAGCAAGGGCCTTCAGGCCCGCCAGGCGGCAACATCAGGGCCGTCGCGGCACCTTGATCGGAATGTCGAAATCCACCTTGGCGAGAATGCGAAACGAGTAATCCTGGTAGGTGTCGATCCGGTGCAGGCGCGCCGCGAACTCGATGCCCATCTCGTTCGCTGGGCGATAGGTCCGTGAGACGCCGGTTTCGAAATAGTGTCGCAGGCTCGTCAGCCGGCCATCTTCGCGGAGGGCGCCGTAGTTCTCGTCCCCCTCGCCCTTGATGAAATCGCGCGCGCGCCAGCCAATCAGGTGGGCGCGCCAACCGGCCTTCTCGGCCGCGTATCGTGTGAAGAGGCCGAATCCGAACCCGGTGTCTCTGGTATCGAGCGCGGCGCGGTCTGGGACATCCCGGGCCACCAGACCGTGCACTTCGGCGGTCTGCGCGTCGAAAGGGCCCCCGGGCAGCTCCACGATGA
>CALBET010000596.1 GCA_937888665.1 uncultured Acidobacteriota bacterium | reverse complement strand
TATCGATGGTCAGCAGCCGGGCGTGCAGGTCACGGGCGCGCTCGATCAGGGCGGCGTCGGCTTCCGCCCCCGGCGGCGGTGCAGGTGCTGGCGCATCGCACCCCGCCACTACGCCCCCTATGCACATACAGACGGCCCGGCCCAGCCACGCCGTTCTCCCCTGACCCATCCCCGTCCCCCCTCTGGAATCCTCATTCTAGTGGTGTGTCTCACGAATGGCATGACAGACTTGCCGGGCGCGGTGCCCGGCCGACACGGCGCGACGAGGGAGCATGCAGGCAGTAGTCGACCGAGGCGCGACGCCGGCAGGCGGGATACCCGGCCGGGGAAGTGTAGAGCCATTCGTGAGACGCGGCGCGGCGTATACTGGCGCCGCGATTCGTCCGGCCATGCTTACGTGCCAGAAATCCCATTTCGCGTTGCCCGAAGGGCTGCACTATCTGAACTGCGCCTACATGGCGCCGCTCGCTCGTGCGGTGCGGGCGGCGGGCATCGCCGGCATCGACCGCCGCGTGGCACCGCACCTGATCCGCCCCCGCGACTTCTTCGAGGAGAGCGACCTGGTCCGGTGCCTCTTCTCCCGGATCGTCAACGCGCCGGACCCGAACCGTATCGCGATCGTGCCGTCGGTCTCCTATGGCCTGGCCACCGTCGCACGGAACGTGCGCGCCAGCGCGGGCGACAACATCGTGGTCCTCGCAGAGCAGTTTCCCAGCAACGTCTACACCTGGCGGCGACTCTGCGCGGAGCGGGGACTCACGTTGCGGACGGTTCCCCCGCCCCCGCATCAAGACGGCGGACGAGCGGCACAGTGGAACGCCCGTGTGCTGACGGCGATCGACCGGCGGACCGCGGTGGTGGCCCTCCCGCAAGTCCACTGGACCGACGGCACGCTGTTCGACCTTGAACGAGTTGGCCAGCGGGCCCGCGAGTGCCGCGCACTGTTCGTGGTGGACGGGACCCAGTCGGTAGGGGCCTTGCCGTTCGACACGCAACAGATTCAACCGGACGCCATGGTCTGTGCCGGCTACAAGTGGTTGCTTGGTCCCTACTCGGTCGGCCTGGCCTACTACGGGAGGGCCTTCGACGATGGCACCCCGCTGGAGGAGGGCTGGATCACCCGACGCGACAGCGAGGCGTTCGCCGACCTGGTTCGATACCGGGACGACTATCACGGAGGGGCCATCCGATTCGACGTTGGCGAGCGCTCGAACTTCACGCTGCTCCCGATGCTGGCGGCCGCCCTCGAACTGGTGCTCAGATGGACCGTGCCCGCGATTCAGGACTATTGCCGGAGCCTGACGACGGGGATCACCCAGACCCTACGGGCACGCGGGTATTGGATTGAAGAGGACCAATGGCGCGGCGCGCACCTGTTTGGTCTGCGCCCGCCCGAGACCGGACATACCGCGAGCCTGTCCGACCGGCTCCAGGCACGGCACGTGTCGGTCTCACTGCGGGGGGACGCGATTCGGGTCTCCTCCCATCTGTACAACGACGCGGAAGACGCTGAGGCGTTGCTGGACGCGCTCGCGGTGTAACCGGGATCCTGCCTCGAACCCTGATCCGCCTCGGTGAGTCGGGACCGCCCGCCAGACCCAGAAACCGTTCAAGAATAGCGGGATCGCGCATCTCGCCACCCACAATCACCAGGGCCCCGCTGGCAGGACCGACAACAGGGCTGACGGTCTGAGCGGTCAGGCCAGCAGTCGCCGGCAGCATCACTCCCAAAACGGCCGCCATCCGCACGGCGTCGTGCACGTTCTTGCTCACATTCCGCTCCCCTGTGTGGAATGGATCGTACATCCCACACAGGGGCCGGCCAGTCGGCCACCGGGATAAACTACAATGTGCGGGCCTCTCCTAGCAGCCCGTGGTGGAACCCCGCGTGGCACCGAGACGGGCGATTTGCCCGGCTGACAAGGCGCGCCGAGGGAGAATACGGGCAGTATTTGACCGAGAAGCAACGCCGGCAGCCGGGATAAAGCGCCCGTCGAATGCAGCGGGGCGTTCACCACGGGCTGCTCGCGCCGAGGCTGGAACTACTGCTTATGCACGCGTTGAATCGACTCGTCTTCGGAGCCGTTACGCTCGCCCTGCTGACCCTCGCGGCGTCAGTGGCGGCCCAACCCCAGGCTCCAAATGGCGTGCTCACGCTGTCGGCCGGTTCCGGCTCGGCGATCACGGCGTTGCGCGAGGCTGACACGTTGGTGAACCAGTTGACCCGGGACGGGTCGCTGCGGATCACACGGCAGGACCCCGACCCGCTGCTGCCTGGCCGTTCGCACGAGCGTCTTCAGCAGTTTCACCAAGGGGTCCCCGTCTACGGTGCGGAGGTCACGCGCCAGACGGCGAGTGGGCTGCCCATTTCCGTGTTCGGCACCCTGCACGTCGGGATTGATCTGGAGACCACCCCGGCGTTGTCGGTCGACGACGCTGCCCGTGTGGTTCAGGAACTGAGCGGCCGGACGCTCTTCCGCTCCGCTCTTCCGCGGCTGGTGGTGCTCCCCGACCGGGTCAATACGGGCGTCTACAGACTCGTGTATGAGGCGCGGACGTTCACCGGCGCTCAACTCATGGTGTATTTCGTCGACGCGTCGACCGGCACCCTGGTCTGGTCTTATAACGATCTCAAGACCCAGCAACCGGTCTTGCCGTGTGCCCAGTGCGTCATCGGCGAGGGACTCGGGATCAAGAGCGACCGCAAGAAAATGAGCGTCACGACCGTGGGCGGGACCTTTTTGGCCCACGACCAGCTTCGGCCGGCAGAGGTGTTCACGTTCGACATGCGGGGCGATCTACCCCGCACCGAATTGGTGCTCAACGGCCTCGAGCCACTGTTCGATGTCGACCTGTCCACCGATTCGGACAACCGATGGCTCGACGGCGCGAGTGTCGACGCGCACGTCGGCATGGGCTGGACGTACGACTATCTGTCCCTGCGATTCGGCCGCGACGGCCTGAACAACCAGAACGTCCGCATGCTCAGCCTGGTCCACCCGGTCAACCGCGCGGACGTGTTCTCGGCGCCGCCCGATCTGATCGGGCTGTACTATCTCAACGCGTTCTACTGCGGACTCTGCGGTCCCGACGGGTTCGGTGTCGTGGTCTTCGGCGAGGGGTTGCCCCCCAATATCCTGGTTGGGGGCCAACGATTCAACTTCTTTTCCGGCGCGCTCGATATCGTGGCCCACGAGTTGGCCCATGCGGTCACGGACTTCACCTCGGCGCTGCTCTATATGGACGAGTCAGGCGCGCTGAACGAAGCGTTTTCCGATGTTATCGGCATCGGCGTGGAGTTCTACGCGGAGTCGTTGTTCCGCGACGGAGCCGGCGTGCCCGATTACGCGCTCGGCGAGGACGTCATCGAGCCGGGCGGCATCCGGTCGCTCTCCAACCCCCAACGGTTCGGTGACCCCGACCACTACAGTCTGCGATTTCTCGGCAAGGCCGACAACGGCGGCGTGCACACGAATTCACTGATCCCGGGCCACGCGTTCTATCTTGCGATCGAGGGCGGCACGAATCGGGTGTCCGGGCTGAGCGTCGCCGGGGTCGGCGCGGCCAACCGGGAGCAGATCGAGCAAGTCTTCTTCCGAGCGTTCACGGTGCTGATGTCCCGAACCTCGGACTTCGCGGCCGCCCGAGCCGCCACCATCCAGTCCGCTCGTGACCTCTACGGCGCCAACAGCGCGGCAGTGCAAGCCGTCACCCAGGCCTGGACCGCCGTCGGGGTGAACTGAAGACCCGGGTCCCAATCGAAGGAGCAAGACAGGTGCGGACTCGGCAAGCCATTTTCTCGCGGTACGGAGCCCTGGCGCCGGCGCTCTGGCTCGTCGCCGGATTCCTGGTCATGGCGTCGGACGCCCCGGCGCAGCCTGCGCCGACCGACCGGATTGTCGCGAGACTTGACTCCGGTTGGCGGCCGGCGTCACGAACCTTCGCCGCCACGCGCGTGTTCACAGCCAACCTGGAGCAGGGGCAGTTTGAAGCCGACTACGAGCTCAGGAATGGCGGCGTGGTCGACGGGGGAATCTCATTTCTTCTGTGGCGCAACCTGGGAATCGGGCTAGACGTATCCAACTTCCGCACCATCCACGAGGCCCGGATCACCTCCGAACTGCCGCACCCGTTCTTCTTCGATCTGCCGCGCACGACCACCGGCCGGGCCGGCGGCCTCGAGCGGCAGGAACTGGGCATCCACATCCGTGCGCTCTGGGTGTCTCAGCTTGCTGACTGGCTGGTGATCTCCGTCTCCGCCGGTCCCAGCATCATCTCCGCGAAGCAGGACCTGGTCTCGTCGGTCCAACACATCGAGGTCGGGTTTCCCTTCAACGAGATCGTTTTCGCGAACCACACGGTGAGCTCACAATCCGAAACCACCACCGGGCTCAACGGGGGCGTCGATATCGACTCGTACTTCCTGCACCGACTCCCGTTCCTTCGCAACTTCAGCGTGATGGAGCACATCGGTGTGGGTCTGCTGGCGCGCTACGTGCGAGGTGTGGTCGAGCTTCAGGTCGATGACGAGCCGATTGAGGTGGACCTGGGAGGGTTGCAGGTCACCACCGGCGTGCGGTTCCGCTTTTAGTACTTAGACGGGGCTGCGCCCCGAACCCCTCGCGGCCGCTGCGCGGGACGCGTGAGTGGCTACTCCGCCAGGATCTCGATCAGCGACAACGGGTCGACGCGCGCTCCGTTCATGCGGAGGGTCCAGTGCAAATGCGGGCCGGTCACGCGACCGGTAGCACCGGCATGGCCGACGATCTGACCCGGTTCGACCAGGTCTCCCTTTTCGACCAGAATCTTCGAGAGGTGGGCAAAATATGAGTACAGCCCCCAGCCATGGTCGAGGATGACCGAACCACCGGAGAAGTAGGTATCTCCGGTCAGCGCCACGCGACCCACGTTCGGCGCGACCACCGGCGTGCCCTCGCCAGCCCGGAAGTCGGCGCCGCTATGAGGACTCCGCGGTTC
>CALBET010000595.1 GCA_937888665.1 uncultured Acidobacteriota bacterium | reverse complement strand
GCGCTCCGGAGGTACTGCTGATGTCTGACGTGAACGGCGCGACGGACCCCTTCGCGCAGCCCGGCAGCGACGCCGGCTTCAGCGAAATCCAGACGACGACTCCCGGCGGCGGCCTTCAGATCAACGAGGACGGTTCCGCCGAGATCATGCTTGAGGAGCCGCAGAACCCGGTGAACGGCGGCGGTCACTGGGACAACCTCGCCGAGGCGGTGGACCCCGGACGACTCAGCAAGATTGCCGGCGACCTCCTCGACGCCATCGAGATCGACAAGCAGGCGCGCGAGAAGCGCGACAAGCAGTACGAGGAGGGCCTCCGCCGCACCGGGCTGGGCGACGACGCCCCCGGCGGCGCGACCTTCCCCGGCGCCTCCCGCGCCGTCCATCCTGTGTTGACCGAAGCCTGCATCGACTTCAGCGCGCGCGTCATGAGTGAGCTGCTGCCACCTGAGGGTCCCGTCAAGGCGAAGACCATCGGCGAACCCAACAACGCCAAGGACGACCGCGCCGAGCGCACCTCGCGGTACATGAACCTCCAGCTCACCGAGCTGCTGCCCAACGTCTACTATGAGTTCGAGATGGGTTTCACCCAGTGCCCGCTGGGCGGCGCCTTCTACACCAAGATGATCTACGACCGGTCGGGCATCTCGGTCGTCGCGGTTCCCATCGACAAAATTCACAGGCCCTTCAGCGACGGCGCCATCTACGTCCAGCCTCGCATCACGCACGAGATGGACGTCGACCGCTGGCAGTTCAAGGAGAACGTCCGGTCGGGTCTGTGGCTCGACGAGATCGATCCTGATACGGCGAACGACTCACCGCAGCAGACCTCATCCGAGAAATCCAACGACAAGGTGATCGGTCGCACCGAGCCGTCACAGAACATCGACAACATCCGCCCCGTCTTCGAGACGTCGATGCTGTTGAGCCTCGAAGACGACGATGATCCGCCGGAACCCTACATCGTCACTGTCGATGAGCAGACACGAAAAATCCTGTCGATATATCGCAATTGGCAGGAAGACGACGACGAGCTGAAGGAACGACTCGACTTCGTGATCGAGTGGCCCTTCTGGCCTTGGCGCGGCGGCTACCCCATCGGCATGTCCCACATGATCGGCGGCCTGAGCGGCGCCGCAACAGGTGCCATGCGCGCCCTCCTCGACGCGGCGTTCCTCAACAACAGCCAGACAGGCGTCAGGCTCAAGGGCGGCGCGACGGCCGGCGGTCAGAACATCAAGGCGCAGCCGATGACGACGACCGAGCTGCAGGGGTCGTTGACGCAGGACGACGTCCGCAAGAGCTACATGCCGCTGCCGTTCCCGCCGCCATCTCCCGTCCTATTCCAGCTGCTGGGTTTCTTGGTCGACGCTGCCAAGGGAGTCGTTCGCACGACCTTCGACGAGTACGACAAGATGGGCGGGCAGACGCCGGTCGGTACGGCGCAGATGTTCATCGAGCAGGGCCTCAAGAACCTTGGCGCCGTGCATGGACGACTCCATCGCTCGATGCGCCGCTTCCTGAAGCAGCTCTGGGACATCAACGCCAAGACGATCAACGACCAGTCGATCAAGGACGAGTTCGGCGAGGAGATTGTGAAGGCCGGCGACTTCGGCGGGCCGATGAACGTCATCCCGGTCTCCGACCCCCGCATCTTTTCGGACATGCAGCGGTCGGCTCAGGCGCAGATGATCGTTCAGCGCGCCACCGACCCGGTGGCGGGGACGCTCTACAACCGCCGCTCCGCCGAGCTGTACTTCCTCAAGAAGATGAACGTGTCGACACCGGAGCAGTTCCTGCTTCCCGCGCCCGAGCCGGTGCAGCAGAACGCTGTTGCCGAGAACACGACGGCAAGCAACGGGATGCCCATCAAGGCGTTCCCCGGTCAGGACCACGAGGCGCATCTCGCGACCCATCTCGCCTTCATGCAGTCGCCCCTGTTCGGATCGAACCCGATCATTGCAACCAAGTACCTGCCCGCCATGCTTCCCCACATCGCCGAGCATGTGGCGTTGTGGTACGCCGACGCGATGCTCGACGCTGCCAACGCGGCGCTGCGCGAGAAGACCGGCAATGCCGCCCTCACCATCGAGAGTCTGGCTGGCCCACAGTACGAGGCGCCATTGGATCGACTTCTGGCTGAACTCAATCCCGAGGTCATGGAGTTCGCCGAAGAACGACTCGGCCAGATGCCTGAACTCATAGCGCAGGCGCAGGAGCTGATGAAGAGCCTCGCACCGCCAATGCCGATGGACCCCAGCATCGTGGCGATGAAGGACGTCGACCGGCAGACGCAGGCCGACCAGCAGAAGGGACAGCTCCAGCTCGTCGCCGAGCAGAACAAGAAGGCGGCGGCCGATGCGAAGCTGCAGTTCGACCAGCGCCAGCAGGAGATCGACGCTATGGCCGACTCCGAGGAGCGCCAGCTCAAGCAGGCCAAACTCGACACCGACCGGGAGGCGCAGCAGCGGAAGGACGCACTCGCCGAGCAGTCTCTCCAGCTCAAACTTCAGCAGGCCCGCGAGGCCAACCAATCTCGCGAGCAGATCGCGGCAGACACCACCCGGTCCCGGGAGACCATCGCCGACGAGACCAACGCATCGCGGGAGGAGATCGCCGAGATCAACGCCGAGTCGAAGGAACGCATCGAAGACGCCGGCAATGAAACGGCAATCAAGGTTGTCTCGAAGAAGCTGGCGTCGGGGAGTAGCCCCGGCAACATCTCCACAGGCACGTCACTCAGCGAATAGGAGAACCACATGGCGCGAAAGAAGTTTGGTGTCAGCACCGGCCGCCCCAAGGCGTCACCGGCCATGAAGATGCCAAAACCCGGTAAGGGTCCTATGGGTATCAAGATGCCGTCCCCGGATGGCGCCTCGCCAATGGACTCTTTCCGCCCCGCCGTACCCGCCTCTGCGTTCAAGTCGCGCGGCAGGGTCAGCTACCACGACGACCCCGTCTATCGGGGTTCGAAGAACCGATAACTACAACAGGAGGACATGAAATGAGCGACAAAGTAGGTAGGGGCGTATCCGGCCCAGTGCCTCTCCACAAATCATTGGCCTCAGGTGAGAGTTACGCCGAGGCTGTGAAATGCACCGGAGCCAAGGCGCCCGCACCTAAGTCGAACGGCAAGGCGAAGTAGACGTGCTTTCGCTCGCGGAGCTGTTCGATCTTCTGGATCGATTACGGGGGGAGGTTGTCGACACGCTCGACAACCCACCTCCCGACCAGAGGAACGAGTTCAGCTTCGGCCGAGTTAGCGGCATGATGAGTGGCATCGCGCTGGTCCGTCAGCGCGTCGAGGAGATGGTTGAATCCAACAACCAACGGAACGAGGCACAACAAGAGGAAGACTGACAAATGACTGCGACTGCAATCGACAAGAAAGAACTTCTGGAAGCATTCCCGGAGATAGACCCGGGTATTCGTCCCTTCGGATATCTGGTGCTTCTACAGCTCAGGACACCCCGAAAGAAATCAGCGGGCGGTTTGATCATCATCGACGACACGCGCGACGCCGAGCGCTACCGCGTCCAGACCGGGAAGGTCATCTCGATGGGTCCGTCGGCGTTTCGACGCCGCGACACTCTTGAGAAGTGGCCTGAGGGCGAGTGGTGCGCCGTCGGCGACTTCGTTCGCTGCCCGATGTACGGCGGCGACCGCTGGGTTGTGAAGACCGGCGAAGGAGACGAGCACGCAGTGTTCATCATCATGAAGGACACTGATCTTATTGGTCTGGTGACCGGCAATCCCCTCGCCGTCGTCACTTCCTAAGGAGACTGACACATGGCACGACAAATTGCCCGGCAGCGGGAAAACGAAGAAGAGCGCGACGAGCGCGACGACCAGCAGGGCGGCGCGGGCACCGTTATGGTGCCCGACGAGAACATCGCCGACGACTCTATTGAGGTCGTTCTCGAAAAACCCGGTGACGCGGGCGACGACCAGCAGGAGCGACGCGACGAACCGCGTCGTCGTGATGTCGACGAGGACGCGCGGCTCGCCTACGACGAGGGCAACGACAACGAGATCGAGGAGCGCCAGAGTCGTCGTGCGCGCCGCAACCGCGCCCGCCGCGAGGCGGTGAGCGGTCGCGATCAGGTGATCGACGGCCTTCAACAGAAGGTCGATCACCTGACCAACGTGTTGGGGCAGATGGGACAGAGCCAGATCGGCCTGACCATCAACGGCATCGAGCAGCAGCTCAATGCGGCCCAGCAGGCGCTGTTTCTGGCCGATTCGGAGATGGAGCGGGCGATCACGGCGAGCGACGGGAGTCGTTTCCGGGAGGTCCAGAAGCTGCGGGACGAGGCCGCGGCGAGAGTGTTCCAGCTGGGCAGCGCCCGTCAGCGCCTGCAGCAGGAAGCACAGCAGCGGGCTCAGGGCGGTCAAGCCGACACCCGCCGGCAGCAGCAGGCCCCCGCGGGGGCCGGTCTTGGCGAGCGCGCGCAGGAGTTCACCCAGACCTTCATGAGTCGTTTCTCGTACTTCGATCCCAATGGGACTGATGAGGACTCGCTGATCATCAAGGGCATCGACGATGCGGTAGCCGCGGAAGGGTACCGGCCGGACACGCCGCTGTATTGGCGGACGCTTGAGCAGCGCCTCGCCAAACGAGGCTTCGCACCCGACCACGGCGACTCCAGTGGCGATGATGATCGAGGCGGTTCCCGCAACGATCAGGGAAACGACTCGGCGCCAGTCCGACGCGCCTCGGGCGGCGGGCGACCCCCGTCTTCCTCAGGTCGAGGAGGCAACCCAGCCACCGGGGCGCGGTTCAAGCTGCATCCGATGATGGTTGACCATCTTCGCAACGAAGGACTCGACGGTTCCGATCTGGCACCCGAGGACAAAGCTCGACGCGACAGGCTCATCGCCGGCTGGCGTGACAACGAACGCAAGGCCGCCAAGGGCGAGTTCAACAGGAAATAGAGGAGAAGATCATGGCTGGACCCAACAACACCAAGGGCGGAAACGACGAACGACTCCGTCAGGACACCGACCGCGAAGACCCCTCCCGGGGAGACGGCGTCGGTGCCACTCCCGCAACGACCGCGGCACAGCGCGAGGTCTCGCGCGAGATAAGCGATCCCGAGCGTCGCCGCGAGATGCGTCGCCGCTGGAGCGAGAGCATCCTTCCAGACCTACCTCCCCGGACGGGCTGGCACCGCTGCTGGGTGTCTTCGACCCACACCATCGACACACCTCAGAAGCGACGTCGGCTGGGCTACTCGTTCGTGCAGATGGACGACATCGCATCGTCAGGCTGGACCGCCGACGTCGAGGCAGTGAAGGACGGCTCCTTCAAGGGTGCCGTCCAGTGGCGCGAAATGCTGGCGATGGAGATACCTGAGGACGAGTACCAGATGATCATGCACGAGTTCCACTGGGACCAGCCGCATGAGCAGTCCCGGGGCATCCTCGAAACCTTCGACCAGATGAACGACGACGCCCGCGCAGCTGGCGGCCGGATCGAGCTGGACGACGGCATCGAGGCGATGCGGGTCCGCATGATGCAGCCCCCGAAGCAGCGCTTCGAGACCTGAGCAGAAGACTGTTGACGAGTCGCTGGGGGTGGGATTAGTCTCACCCCCAATGCGGAGGTGAGTTCCGGCGGCAAGAGTCCTTGAGCGCACAGCGTTCGGGTTTAACCGCAAGGAATGGTGTCGGAGCAGAGGACAGGAGATCGCTTTTGCGGTCCTGATTTCTCATTCCTACACAGGAGCCTCAACATGAGCGCCACGCTCGCCCCCCAAGGACTTGTTCCCTCGCACCACCCGTCTGGCGTCATCCGCGTTACCAATCAGGGCGACGGAATTGCCTCTGCCTACGGCACCTCCATCTACACCGGCACCCCGATCATGCGCGGCACCGACGGAACCATTATCGTGGTCCCGACCGGCGCTTCGACGCCCATCGGCGTCTTTCAGGGCTGCGAGTTCAGCTCCGCCAGCAAGCGTTTCGTCCTCCCGTATTGGCCTGCCGCGCAGACCTACGACGCCGGATCGATGATCGCCAAGTACACCGACGATCCCGAGATCATCTACGAGGGTCAGGCCAACGGCGCGGTCGCGATGACTGCTGTGGGCGAGGGCATCAACCTCGGCGACGCCTCGCAGGGGTCGGTCTACACCGGCTTCTCGACGCAGAGCCTCGCGGCCACCACGACCGGCGCCACCGCCGCCTCGTTCATCCTTCAGGGCCTCGCGCCCTACCCCGGCAATGCTTGGGGAGACGCCTACACTCGCGTCTACGTCAAGATCAGCACCCGACAGGGTCAGGTCGCCTAACGACTCGAATGGGGGTGTCAGAATCTGACACCCCCGGACTACTGATGCGACGACGGCCTCGCTGAGTAAGCGCCGAAACCGCAAGAGAAACACCAGAGGTCCATCATGGCCGTTCCAATGAACTCGACGCAATTCCGCGTCATTGTCGAACCGATCCTCAACGAACACTTCGACGGCGTCTACTCGCAGCGCAAGGATGAATACAAGGCGGTCTTCCGCACCAAGCCGGGCATCCCGCGTGCTTACCACGAGGAGCCCGTCATGTTCGGCCTCGGCTCTGCGCCGATGATGGGCGACGGCAGCCCCGTCCCCTACAAGCAGGGCGGCGTGCTGTTCAACAAGCGCTACGTCTACAATCAGTACGGCGCAGCGTTCGCCATGACCAAGGTCCTCGTCGAGGACGGCGATCACATCAACCTCGGCAAAATCTATTCGGAGCAACTCGGTCAGGCGATGATCGAGACCGAAGAGACCGCCGCGGCGAACGTCCTGAACTTCGGCTTCACCAACACCGCCCCCTACCTTGGTGGTGACGGCGTCAGCCTCTGCAACAGCGGCCACCCGATTGTGGGCGGCACGCAATCCAACCTCCTCACGACCGCTGCGGCTCTGTCGCAGACCTCGGTCGAAGCCATGCTGATTGCAATCCGCAAGGCTCAGGACAACGACCAGAAGCGTGTCCGCATCAACCCGCAGCAGCTCATCGTCTCGCCTGACAACGAGTTTCAGGCCGAGGTGATCACCAAGTCGGCGCTGCGCACCGGTGGTGCGAACAACGACATCAACCCGATCATGTCGCTGAAAATCCTGCCGAAGGGCTTCACCGTCATCACCCGCCTCACCTCCACCACCGCGTGGTGGACGCACACCGATGAGCGCATGGGCCTCCAGTTCCTGACCCGCCGCATGGCGCAGAAGAGCATGGAGGGCGACTTCGAGACCGACTCGATGCGCTACAAGGTCACCTCCCGCTGGGATGTGGGCTGGACGAACTGGCGCGCTGTCTGGGGCACCCCCGGCGCCTGATCACCGACGTCGCGCGTCGCAAGATCGCGTGGCACCCGGCACGGTGGGTGGGGGTTGCAGTCGCTTCACCCATCGTGTCGGACCACCACCCGGAGTCAGCCGGCATCAATCTGACGGAAGGCAATAAGACGGTCTGACCGGGTCGGCGGTTCCCGACGGAACAGCACAAGGATATTCCGATGCTCTCTTCGGTCACACGCTACCCCGGCGGCCTCGCCAACGTAGTGGAAGGCTCCCTCTTCGGCGATCTGAAGCAGCCGAGCCCCACCAAGTATCACGTCTTCTTCGACGACTTCGACCGGTACACGGCCGGCGACTGGGTCGTCACCGAGACGGACGCTGGAGCGACGCAGGCGCTTGTCGGCGCCGACGGTGGCCAGCTCGTCATCACCAACACGGCCGGCATCACCGACGTGGTAGACCTGCGATGGGCCGGTGGATCGGGCGCCTTCCTCGGGAACTTCACCTTCGATCCTGCGAAGGACCTCTTCGTTGCGGCGAAGTTCAAACTCGACAACGCCTCTCTTCCCGGCGCCGTCATCGGCCTCCGAAGTTCAAACTCGACAAATACTGTTGCCCTGATCAAGGCCGGCGGTGCAGCGACTCTGTTGGCGCGTGTCCAATCCTCGACGGGTACAGTCTCGACGACCGTGGCCGGCGCCGCGATGGTTGCCGACACCTTCGTCGTTGCGGGTCTCGCCTACACTGCCGCCGACGGCAAGATGACGTTCTTTCAGGATGACGCCGCCTCCCCGGTAACGGGCTGGGTGGCGCCGGCCGCCGCTACGTTGATGGCTCCGAACATCGGCATGGTCAACACGACCGCTGTCGCGCGCGTCATGACACTCGATTGGGTGTTCTTCGCCAAGCAGCGCTAAGGAGCGTCCAATGGCTCAGGTGACGCTTACAGCGGTGACGCTGATGAACCAGTCGGCGGCGGGGGCCTCGGCCCTCCTGCCGAATGGGGCGGCCTGCGACTGGCGCAACAGCGGCGCGCAGGATCGCAACATCATGACCAACATGAACGCCGCCGACACGGTGACGATCCAAGGCACCCCCGACAACACCAACTGGTTCACGATTGCGACGCTGACAGGTGCCGCATCTCAATACACCACCGTCAAGGGGCCGTTCCTCGCCATCAAGGCGACGAAGACCGGGACGGCAGGAACAGCTCTCGTCATGGGGCTCATCTAAGGATAGGTCGGAATGTCCCTCTCAGGCAGCAATACGGGCGCGTTGAGACCCTACACCGCTCGCGAGCTGATCGAAGAGGCGACGAGCCGCGCCGGCATCAAGCCGACGCAGCTGACGTCCGAAGTCGTCGAGAAGAGCCTCGATCAGATCAACCTCATCTTCACGCAGCTTCTCAATCGCGGCATACAGCTCTGGAAGCGCCAGCGCATGATCCTGCCGTGCTACGAGAATGAAGCGCGTGTCCCCCTTCCGCAGGGGGTTAACGTGGTCGACAAGCTGACGCGCCGCACACTGCAGCGCCAGACCGGAACCCCATTCACCAGTGAGGGCGGCGACGCGACGCTGGCCTTCGATGACGACTTCGCCACTGCTTGCGAGCAGACGGGTCTCGACGGAAACCTCGGCTGCATCTTCGATTCGGCTGTTCAAATCACCACGGTCGGCATCAAGTTTGGCACCGCGATGTCGTTGACGGTGTTCGTAGAATACTCCCTCGACGGCGCGACGTGGGTGTCGCTCGACGCCTCGGTCAGTGAGGTCTCCGCCCAACAGTGGGTGTGGCTCGATCTTGATGGCGCCCCCAGCGCAGTTGGGTGGCGCATTCGAGTCGTTAGCACGACGTACCTTTCGGTCGAGGAACTATACTTCGGCAACACGCCGAGTGAGATCGTCCTCGATCCTTGGAACCTCGATTCCTATAACGCGATGCCCAACAAGACGTCCCCCGGCAGCGTCGTTAATTACTACCAGCAGCGCGACCTCGATTCGCCCTATCTTCTGGTATGGCCGGTGCCCAACACCTCCGCCAAGTACGACCAGCTTACGGTGTGGGTGAAGGAGTATCTCGATGACGTGACCGCGCCTACGCAATCACTCGACGTGCCGCGGCGCTGGTACGACGCCATAACTGCCATGTTGGCGCGACGACTCTGTCGGTCGTTGCCCGAGGCGGACATCAAGCGTTACGATATGCTTCGTGGCGAAGAGCAGGAGGCCGTCGAGCTGGCTGAGGGTGAGGAGCGCGACAACTCCCCGACGCAGTACGACATGGGCCTCTCGGCGTACACCGCGTGAGGATGTCATGACCAGATATCTCAACACCACCGGCAACAGTACCCTCGGCATCGCGATATGCGACCGCTGCTCGACGAAGCGCGCCTTGCATGAGCTGGCGAGCGACCCCAACGCCCCCGGCCTCAAGGTTTGTCGTGATCCCAGTGAAGGCTGCATCGACAAATACGACCCCTACCGCCTGCCCGCACGCGCGCCTGATCCGACGCAGCTTCCGTTCTATCGGCCCGACACGCCGCTGGAAGCTGTCCCCGTCATAGACTGGTTGAGGCCTGACGACTGATGCCTACCGCCCCCACTGGAATGACCTACGACTCCTTGGTTCAGGACCTGAAGGATTACGTCGAACGCGGTCAGGCCGGAGACACGACGGTCCGGCGGCAAATCCCATACCTCATCAATCGGGCAGAGCGGTCGTGTGCCGACAAGTTGAAAATTCAGGGGTATCGCTATGTTCTTACGGGCACGATGGAAGCAGCCCAAAACGTCATCGCCAAGCCAGACGGGTGGCGAAACACCGTCTCCATCAACTTCGGCCTTGGTTCCGAAGGCAATACGAGACGGACGCTTCGAGCACGTTCGTACGAGTACGTCCGAGCTATCTACCCCGACGACTCGAACCTCGATGCGCCAGTCTTTTACGCCGACTACGACCAGCAACATTGGATCGTCGGGCCGACCCCCGACGACGATTACCCCTTCGAGGCCAACGTCTACCGTCTACCGGACCTTCTCGGGGAAGCGAACCAACAGAACTACCTGACACAGTTCACCCCCGCCCTCCTGTTGTATGAGTGCCTGAAGGCGATGGAGCCGTTCATTCGCAACGACGCCCGGCTGGCAGTGTGGAAGGGTCTCGCCGACGACGAGATCAATAACGTGAATACGCAGGACCTCATGAAGGTGTCCGACCGGGCGCAGATAAGGATGACGTCGTGATGTTACTTCGACATGCGATGTCCCGCGCGGCGATGTCGTTCCGTCGTGTGCATTGTTGTGTGGGCCGATGCGCTCATGATTTTGAGATTTCGCAGGCGGTTGTCGCGTTTGTCTCCGTTCTTATGGTGAACGTATTCCTCTCGTCGCAGTGCGCGCCCGATGGAGTTCTCCACAACTCTTCGATGTTCTCCTCGCCGCCTGCCATCGGGTCCTTTTGTCTTGAGGTACTCCGCGCCGCACTCATTTCTATGGAGCGCGTGCCGGCATTTGACGCTGCAAGCGTAATGCTTCTTTTTGGCGCGCTGAGTGTGCTCGTATTTGGAGCGCCGCCATTCGACGCGCCGTCCACAATTTTCACAGGTAAAACGAACCCGGTGCCCCCGGAGTGTCTTGATTACGACGGGGTTGCGGCGGTAGGGGCGTGACATGAACACCTACACGAATTTTTTCGGGGGAGAGAACATCGACCCCTCACAGCTCTCATACAAGGGCTACGTTATTTCGGAGGATTTACGCTGTCAATGGCCGTTCGAGGCGCTCGATGGTTCCAACATCGCGGCGGCCAAGATCGACGTCGCTGCGACGGTAGGTGGTCTCTCAGTCTATCTCCCCGACGCCCGAAACGTCAGCGTCGGCAAGGACATCCTGTTCAACAATACAGGCGCCCACGCCTTCACGGTCCTCGATGCGTTGGGCAACACGCTCATTAACATCACCCCCGGCCTCCAGTGGTTCGTCTATCTTATCGATAATTCCACCGAAGCGGGGGGCTGGCGAGTCGTTCAGTTCTCTGCTGCGACCTCTTCCGCCAACGCCTCATCTCTTGCCGGCGCCGGCCTCCGCGCCAACGTCTCCCTTCTCGATCAGAACCTGATCATATCTTCCCTTAACGCCGGATACACCTTCTCGACGGCAGATCGTGCCGGCGTATTCCGCAACAACACTGGCGCCGTCACATATGATTTTGATGGCGCTGCGTCGCTGGAGAATGGTTGGTTCGTCTACGTTATTAACGGGGGGACCGGCGTCGTCACGCTCGACCCCACCGCGGCAGAGACCATCGACGGGCAGTCAACCAAGGCGATCAACCCTGATGAGTCGTGCATCGTGTTCAGCGATGGCTCCAACCTCTGGACGTTGGGCTACGGTCGCGCAATCACCTCGACGGTGACGGGTGCCGCCATAAACATCGCCGGGTCAGGGACCTACACTCTCTCCTCCTCCGAGGCTACCGCACAGGTTCAGGACTTCTCAGGCGCCCTTACTGGCGCGCGCACAATCGAGTACGGAACTGGCGTCGGATACTGGTTCGTCCAGAACCTTACCAGTGGCGCCTACGACACCACTTTCAAGGTGAATGCCATCGACACGGGAGTTGTCATTCCTCAGGGCAGCTTCTCCATTCTGCGGTCGAACGGCACCACCATGTCGGTCGCGTTTACCGCCACCGTCGGCACCGTGACGCAGGTCAACACGGTCTCTGGAGAGACCACAGGCGGCCCGATCACAACGACCGGCTCCATCGGTTTGGCCAACACGGCGGTCACGCCGGGGTCGTATGGCGGCGCAGGCCTTCTCAGCAACTTTCAGGTCGACCAGAAGGGACGTCTCCTCACTGCTTCGACGACTCAGATGAACATCAAGGATAGCGCCGCATGCACCAGCGCGCAGCTGGCGGCCGTCATCTCCGATGAGACGGGGACGGGTGCCGCTGTCTTCGGGACGGGGCCGACGATCAGCAACGCCAACCTGACAGGAAGCCCCGTCGCGCCGACACCCGCGCCGGGAGACAACGACACGTCGGTCTCGACAACGGCGTTTGTGACAGCAGCCATCGCGGCAGCCATCGCGGCTATTCCTGCCATCGCGGGGTTCACGACTGGCGACATCAAGTGGTCTCTCAGCGCCACAGAAGAATCGGGCTACATCTGGCTGAACGGACGCACCTTGGGGAGTGCTGGTTCGGCCGCCACTCTCAAGGGAACGACCTACCAGCCGCTCTACGAGTTCTTCTGGAACAATTACAGCGATACTCTATGCCCGGTCTCGACAGGACGTGGCGCCAGCGCAGCGGCGGACTTCGCCGCCAACAAAACGATCACCTCACTCGATAGCCGGGGGACTGGCTTGGCTGCCGCCGAGAACATGGGGGGCAGCAACCGGGGCAACCTCGGAAGCAACCCCAGCACCGGCGGCTTTTCCAGCACAGCGTCGCTGGGCACACAGGCCGGCGAGAAGTCTCACGTCCAGACGACTGCAGAACTCGCGACACATGCTCACGGCATACAGGTCTACAATATCGGACTCGGCGGCTCTGGTGGTGGTGCCGTGATTTGGGCCGGCGACGCGGGCTTCACAACCTATAATCAAGGATCCAGCACGGCCTTCAACGTCACCCAGCCGACGTTGGTGTGCAACGTCCTCGTGAAACTCTGATGCCGGAAGACACCTCCCCCAAGACACATCTCATGGTGTCGATGCCGGGCATCTCGCGCGACGGTACGCAGCTGTCCCAGAAGACCTACCTCGATGGGGAGTGGTGTCGTTGGTATCAGAAACTTCCGAGGAAGATTCGTGGTTATCGTGAGCAGCTCCGCAATGTCGAGGGCATTGTTCGCGCGCTGGATTCTTTCAGCGACGATGGCTTCAGCTACGTCCACTCGGCGTCCGGAGACGCCATCCAGAGATACTCCATCCAAAATTCTACGGGCCTGAACAGCGGTCTCGTCGACCGCACTCCCGCTGGCTACGCCCCCAACCCCCTCTACAACTGGCAATTCAGCCAGATGTTCAGCGTCGCCGACACCACCACCAATATCTTCGCCAGCGGAACACCAAACGCCGAGGAGATTTCGACTGAGCTGGAGACGCCGGTCTACTACGGCGACATCCTCGCGACAGCGCCACTGGTAGCGATACCCAACCAGGCATCAGGCGCCCCCACCGTATCGTCAGGTGGAGTCGTTGCTTCGGGGCCTTTCCTCTTCCTCTACGGACACGATGGTGTCGTTAAGTGGAGCATGCCGGGCAACCCCCTCGACTTCGAGGGCGTCGGCTCCGGTGACGCAAGACCGGTAGCGGACAAGATCGTTCGTGGGATGCCTCTGCGCGGCCAGACAGGCCCCGCGGTCGTCCTGTGGTCCCTGAGCGCGGTGATCGTGGGAAACTACGTCGGCGGCGCCACCGTATTCGACTTCACGACGATCACGACGTCCGGCTCCGTATTGTCGTCGAATGGGTTCGTCGAGCACGCCGGCATATATTATTGGGCGACCTCGTCGGGGTTCGCGATCTTCAATGGAGTCGTTCGAGACCTGCCCAACGAAGAGAACAAGCAGTGGTTCCTC
>CALBET010000594.1 GCA_937888665.1 uncultured Acidobacteriota bacterium | reverse complement strand
GCGGTCCTCCCACCGGGTTCGATAGACATCCACACTCCACCCCACCGAGAGACGGTTGGTCACGCCGGCCGCGCCCGCAAGCGACCAGAAGGTTACGCCACCATCGGTGGTGGCATCCACGCGGATGGAGCTCTCCGGGCGGGCGCCCGGGAGCACCGGCAGCCGCTGATGGTCTCCGTGCCACCGAGCGCCAAGCTCGTACAGACGCCGCCATCCCACCTGCACCGTCACCGGTTTCCCGCGCACGCGGAAGGGCACGGCGGCGCTGGCGAACTCGAGGTCAGCGGTTGTGCTTCCAGTTGACAGAGTCGTAAAAACCGCCGAGTAGTCGAATGTGCGGAACCCTTCGAAACGCCGGTTGCGACGACCGGTGTTGTGAACGAGGGAGAACTCGGCCTCGCGCAGTTGCGCCAAGCCTGCGGGGTTCCAGGAGGCCGCCGTCCCGTCGTCCGAGACGGCAATAAACGCGTTGCCCATACCCGCCGCACGGGCACCCGAACCGGGCCGGCTTAACGACTCCTGCGCGGAGGCGACGGCCGCCGTCGTCGCCAACGCAAGCACCATTAGGACAACGTGTTTCACCGACCCTCCACGAGATAGTCCGACAGTTCGTTGCGCAGCGCCTCGGCCGTCGGACGGTCAGAGGGCTCCTTCTTCAACAATCTGAGAACCAGGGCGTCGATCTCGACCGACAGCGCATGGTTGAGCGACGACGGGGCTGGAGGCGGGGTGGTGCGGTGGTGGTTCACGACCTCAAAGGCGGTATCCCCCGTAAACGGCAGGTTCCCCGTTAGCATCTCGAAGAGAATCACACCCAGCGAATACATGTCACTGGCTGGTTGGCTCGCGCCCTGCGCGGTCTCGGGGGCCCCGTAACTGGGCGTGCCCACAAACGCGCGGGTCGTCGTCACCTCCTGCAGATGCTGCGCCCGTGCCACGCCGTAGTCCATGACCTTCACCGTCCCAGAGGGCTCCATCATGATGTTGGACGGCTTGAGGTCTCGATGAATGATGCCCTTGCTGTGCCCATAGTCCAGGGCCTCGGCGACCTGCGCCGCGACCCGCGCGGCGGGCGTCAAATCCAGGCGCCCCTCACGATCGAGGCAGGCCGCCAGCGTTTCGCCCTCGACCAGTTCCATAACGAAATAGGGCGTATCGTCGACTTGTCCCTGCTCGAAGATACGAATGATGTTGGGGTGGTGGAGAGTTCGGCCGAGTTCCGCCTCGCGCCGGAATCGCTCCCGGAAACGGTCGTCGTCGAGAAAGCCAGCCAGAGGACGCTTCAGCGCCAGCACATCGTCGCCGCGCTCAGCCTGGTACACCACGGCCATGCCCCCCTTGCCAATCCTCCGAACGAGCGTGTAGGGGCCGAACGACACGGGAAACAGTTCGTCGGTGCCGGTGCCAACCTGCCCCGACGAAGTCTGTTTGCGAACCCGTGCCTTCACGGGTCTCCGAGCCATGACCGCAATCGCGAGACCGATCACCACGAGACCCACGATGACGCTGACGGCAATACGGCCGAACGCGCCCTCCGAAGACAGCGGCACTGGCCCGACCGGTGGCGGGGTCTGAACCGCGATCGCCAGGCGCTGGGGCAACGCGACCGCGACCACCACCGACTGGGAGGCGATGTCGACGTCGCGGATCACGTCCTCGCGACCGTCCGCGGAGAGCCGGAGCCGGTGGAGCCCAACCGCCAGGCCGGTGAGCCTGAGTCGGCCGGTCTCGGGATCGGTCCTTCCCATTGGCTCGTCGTCGAGAAACACGCGCGAACCCGGCGGGTCAGACGTGATCTCGAGGACGGCCGGGGCATCTCCCCTCGGAGGCGGCCGAACTGGCGTCGGATCGATGGTCTCGACCGCCTGCGGACCCTCGACGACCGGAGGCGTGAGTGGCGGACTAGGCGCGTCCGCCGGGGTGGAGTCGACAGGGGCAGTCTCATCCGGCACGGGGACGGGACCGGGTACGATGGGCTCGAGCGACGGCGGAGCCACCTCCGCCCTGATGGCGGGCGCTGGCGATGTGAGGGGAACAGCCGGCGCTGCGGTGGCCACCGGGTCGGGCTCTGGATCCAGTTCGACCGGTGGCCGCCGCGCGTCGATGACGGCGCGCACACGAACCTCAATGGCCGCCCGGTCCTCCACCGGCTCGATCGCGAAACGGGACGACGCGTCAAGCGCCTCGGCCGCATCCTCGACCGCGTCGAGAGCGAGAAAGGCCTCGGCGAGTCGGAGATAGGGGAAATACTCTTGTACGAAGTTGGTGCCGTAGGTCGGCACGAGCCGACCAGGCTCGGGCCGGTCCTCGATCGCCCGCTCCAGCCGCTCCACCGCCTGCTGCGCCTGGCCGTTCTGAAGCGCAGCCACGCCATCGGCGTAGAACTCGTGCCACGGTTGGGCCTGCACCGTCGAAGGCATCAGTGCCACCAGCAGCAGCAGCACGACGACGCGAACGCCGCCGACCGACCCGT
>CALBET010000593.1 GCA_937888665.1 uncultured Acidobacteriota bacterium | reverse complement strand
GACGTTCAATCGCCGCCATCTCGCTGTCTCTGAGGTGCAACTTCATCCCCTGGCTCAGCTCGAACACGATCTTGTCCTGCAGGCTGAAGATGTCGCCGATCGCCCCGTCGATCTTGACCGTCCGAGTGACCGTGCCGGACTCGACCTCGACGAAACGCGCCGTGATCCGGATGACGTCCCCCAGGCGCTGGTATCCGCCGGTCACCAGCCACGTGGCCCGAAGCTGTCGACCGACATCGATCGCGACCCGCTCATCGAGACCGCCCTGGCCACCGGACCCCAGGACCCGCAAGGCGTCGAACACCCGCTCCCGGCCGATCAGTGTCAGTTCCTTGATGCTCTTCAGATCGGCGCTGACCGTTTCCGCGATACCGGAGCCGATCCAGTCGTCGGTCGGCTCGCGCGTGATGTTGGTGAACGGGATGACCGCGACCGAGTTGGCCGGCGCCGGGCGCTCGGCGGGGCGTACCCCGACCTGTAGACCGGAGAGGGACGAGGCGGCGCCGGCCTGGCCGCGCGGACCGAGCTCTTCCTGTACCGAGCGGAGGTCTACCAGCAGTTCGCGGGCCGACTGGTAGCGGGCGTCCGGCTGCTTCTGCAGCAGCTTGCGCACCGCGTCTTCCAGCCTCGGGGGGACGTCGTAGTTCAACCGGGAGAGCGGTGGCGGATCGGCGTGCACCAGCGTATCGATGATGGCGGTGGCGGTGTCCCCCTCGAATGGGAGGCGACCTGCGAGGGATTCGTAGACGACGATGCCGAGTGAGAACAGATCGGAGCGCGTGTCGACCGGTCGTCCCAAGGCCTGCTCAGGCGACATGTAGGAGACCGTGCCCACGATCAGGCCCAGGCTGGTCTGCGCCATCGTCTCGGCCGCACTGCGATCCGCCTCCGGCCCGGTGAACTTCGCCAGTCCGAAGTCGAGCACCTTCACCCGCCCATGGTCGTCCAGCACGAGGTTCGCCGCCTTGATGTCTCGGTGGATGATACCGAGTCCATGCGCTTCGTCGAGGGCGTCGGCCACCTGCAGCGTCATGCCCAATGCCTCACGCACGGACAGCGGCCCGCGCCGCAACCGTTCTACCAGCGTTTCACCCTCCACCAATTCCATGACGATGAAGAGGGTGCCGTCGTCCTCGCCAATGTCGTATGTGGTGGTCACCGCGGGCGAGCGGAGCATCGAGGCCGCCTGGGCCTCCTTGAGGAGACGTTCCCGGCGGTCCGGATCCCGGTCATGAGCCGGGTCGATGAATTTGAGGGCCACCGGGCGTCCCAGCCTGGTGTCCTTGGCTCGATACACTTCGCCCATGCCGCCGCTCCCGAGGCGGTCGCCGATCTCGTAGTGCTGGATGATGGTGCCGGTGGAGGGCATGCGCGTTCGTGTTCGCGTCGAGGACGCGACCTCAATGGTATCTCGGGGGTGAGCGCGGTCACAGCGTTAAGACCCCCGTTCTTGGGAGGAGGGTCCCTCGGTGACGTCAAAGACCGGCCTCTCTTACTTTGCTGGCCCCGTGAAATGTGATACATCGTCGGGCTCATGTCCACAGAAAGCGTAGCGCCACTGTCACCGACGAAGACCGAGGCCGAACTCCGGTTCGACGAGTCTCGACGCAAAGTCGGCATCGTTGCGGGCCCCTTGATCTTCTTGTTGGTGTTGGCCTGGCCCTTCACGTCGCTCACCCCCGAGGGGCACCGGCTGGCGGCCGTCATGGCGCTTGTCATCGTGTTCTGGGTCACCGAGGCGCTCCCGCTGGCGGTCACCGCCCTGCTGGGGCCGGCCCTGGCGGTCGTGCTGCAAGTGGCGCCGGCCGGGCTGACATTTAGACCGTTCGCGAGCACGACGATCTTTCTGTTCATCGGCAGCTTCATTCTGGCGCAGGCGCTGTTTGTGCATCGGGTCAACGAGCGGATTGCATATGGGGTGCTCTCGCTCCGCATCATCGGCGCCCACCCCACGCGCATATTGATTGCGTATGGTCTGCTGGCCGCGTTCTTGTCGGCCTGGATGAGCAACACGGCGACCGCGGCCATGCTCGTGCCCATCGGGCTGACGCTCCTGCGGTTCATGGAATCAGAGGCGGATATTCCCAAGAAATACGGGACCGCCCTGATGCTGATGACGACCTATTGCTGCTCGCGGGGCGGCATGGTCACACCGGTCGGGACGCCACCGAACTTGATCGCGATTGGGATGATCGGCGAGCAACTCGACGTACGCATCACGTTCGTGCAGTGGATGATGTTTTCCACCCCGGTCGTGCTGGTCTTGTTGGGCATCGTCTTCGTGTATCTCGCCTGGGTGGGAAAGACCGGGGTCGACGAGATTCCGGGCACGCGGGAGATCATCGCCGAGCGAAAACGGGCGCTCGGGCCGTGGCGTCGAGGAGAGATCAACGCGGTCATGGCGTTTAGCGTGACGGTTGTCCTCTGGATCGGTCCGGGCGTCATGGCCCTGGTCCTGGGGACGGACCACGCGATGGTTACCGCGGTGACCACCAGCGTGCCGGCAGAGGTGGCGGCGCTTGTGGGGGTGGTGTTGCTTTTTGTGCTGCCGAACAGCAAGACGGAGCACTCGACCATCACGTGGCGGCAGGCGTCCCAGATTGACTGGGGCACGATTCTGCTGTTCGGCGGCGGGCTGGCCCTCGGCGCGCTGGCGGGTTCCACCGGGCTGGCCCGGGCGGTCGCGGTGGCCATCACCGGGCTGGTGCCGATCAGCGATTTATGGACCCTGACGTTCGCTGGAGCCATCTTTACTGTGGTGCTTTCTGAGGCGATGTCGAACACCGCAGCAACCAACATCGCCATTCCGATCGTCATCTCGATTGCCCAGGCGGTCGAGATCAACCCGATCATCCCGGCCGTGGCGTCTGGCCTGGCGGCGTCGGTCGCCGCGGTGCTGCCGGTCTCCACGCCGCCCAACGCCATCGTGTATTCCTCCGGCCGGGTATCCATCACCGACATGATCAAGTACGGCTTGCTGATGGACCTGACGGCGGTGACCCTGGTGCCGGTGCTTGTGCTGCTCATCGCACCCTTCTTCATCGGCTGACCGCCCGCGCCAGAGGCGCGGTCCATCCGCGGGCCGCCTCTATGTCGCCTTCGGACCTGGCTGCTCCCCAGGGCGCTTTTGGAGGCTGGAGGTCTGACGTCGCCCAACCATACGCTCGATAATGGAACGCTGTGTCCTGAAATGGAGCATGTCGACTCCACCTGCCATCGTTTATGGCCATCTCCCTTCTCAAGCGGAGGCATCGAGCCTCACCCCGGGTGGCAGATGGCCAGGGTGGCGGAAACCGGTCAGGAACCCTGAACGGCCGCCTGCTACACGGGGCAGGCTTGGAGTCCAGATACCGTCATGGATACTACTCCGTCTGGCGTAGAAGACACCGTCACGGCAATAGCCAGGTCGTATTGAGCGCCGGTTCTGGTGCGCTCTAGGCGCACAGTGTACGACCCTGAAGCCGCGTCAACACCTTCTGCGATGCGCGAAGTTGGGAACGAGTCGGAAACGGTCGTCCAGCCCGCGCCGGGTCCCTGTTCGATAGCGAAACCGGCGGGCCGGGACACGTCGACGTCCAAGAAGAGGAGTCGATCGGGGTTGGTGGACGGTTCGTCAGCAATAGCGGCGATCAGACTGAACGTGTCGAAGACGATGTTGATGCCGTCGGTAACGCTTTCCGCAAGCGCTTCTACGTCTTGTGCCGTGACTGTTGTCGGGCTGGACTGGACGCATAAAGGGTTCAGCGGCGTTAGCGTCAATGCCGGGCTGGCAAGTGAAGTCGTATCTGGTGCCGTTGGACTGTTACAGGACCAGATGGGGGTCAGGATCGCCAGCAGGGCGAACGCCAGCCCTATGGTCGACGCAGTGCGGCGTGGGGCTGTGCCGAAAGGCACGACGCGGTCCTTCCCCGTCGAGCCGGACTCTCGCTGTACGTTGTCTTGTTGACTCACGATGTTCTCCTTCTAACCGCATGATAAGCGTCGCGCAGTGCACACCTCGGGCTTTGCTCGGTTGTGCGGATGATCGAGACAAGTTGCGCACACTGTGTTCATGGCAGATGTCGTACGCGTCACGTGGCCATCCGCGCGACGTCCTTCTTCTGGTCGTTCAGATCGTGGCTCGTCTGATTCAGGGACTTCGAGATGCATCTCATTGGTAAGCGACCCTGATTCGCCCTGACGACAACCGATATAGAGCAAGAAGGTCTCCGGAAACGGTCGTCGACTGTGTACTGTCGTAACCTTTACATTTCACTGGGTTTCTAACGTCTGAGACCCAGGAGACGCCGTTCGAAAGTTCGAGGTTGGCAGGACTTTTGTCCGGCTCGAGCGGGTTTGATTCACGGCCAGGCTCGCGGGGACTCGCGTGGACGGCTGTGTTGCGTTCTGCGGGAAAGACCACATCACTCCTGAATCCTCCGGCGGGTGCGGATAGACCGGTTGCACCGCAGCGAGCGGGCGCGGCGTCGTGGTATTCTCCAGATTCGCCTGACTGACGAGCCAGGAGTTCACCGGGCCGTTCGTGTAGACGTGAATCTCCGCGCTCATGCTTCTAAGGCTCTGGCCGATACATCACACATAGGCCGTCGTGGCTGCGGTGCATGCCGGGAGCGAGTGGGGTTCTCGGTTGATGGCCGTGGCATCGGCGTCGAGCCGGTGCTCACCGATCGGATGCCCGCCTAGGCGGGCAGGGGCCGGCACCGCGAGCGGCCCGGCCATTGCGGAGCGATCGTCGAACGGCACGGGGGTGGATTTGGGCCATATGATCAACAGCGCAGGGCGCGGCATTGTTCTTGACCCGGCCCGGCCGGGCCGGGCCCAGGTCGATGGCTCTCTCGCCTTACGCTCATCGGAACACCGCGGAGCGATCAAGGTACTCCTCGTCGAGGACAACCTCGACGATGCGCGAAGCGTCCGGCGGCTGCTTGAGAGGGGGGCCGGGTCGTTCGATGTCACCGGGGTTGGGCGGGTGTTGGATGCGTTGCAGCGGCTCGCTGCGAATGACTTCGACATCATCCTGCTCGACCTCTGCTTGCTCGATGCGGACCTGACCGACACGTTGGACCGGATGCGGACCGCGGCTCCAGGGGCGCCGATCGTCCTACTCACCGGGGAGCGTGACGACGCGCTGGCCTTCCGGGCGATGCGTGGGGGAGCGCAGGATTTCATCGTCAGGGACAGTGACGACGCTGCCCGTCTGGACCGGACGCTTCGCTATGCCATCGAGCGCCAGCGATCGCACGACGCGCTGCGGGAACGTGAGGCGCGCTACGCCCTGGCGGTGGAGGGGGCCAACGACGGCCTGTGGGACTGGAATCTGAGAACCAACGAGGTGTATTTCTCACCGCGCTGGTGCGGCATCCTCGGCCTCCACGCGTCCCAGGTCGAATCTGGCCCGGACGTCTGGTTCTCGCGGGTGCACGAAGAAGACATCGACGCGCTGCGCTCAGACCTCGACCGGCATCTTGCCGGGGAGACCGATCACTTCTCGAGCGACCACCGTATTCGGGGTAGGGATGGCACTTACCGGTGGATGCTCGCCCGGGGGGTGGCGCGCCGTGACCACCACGGCCCGACTCGGATCGCCGGCTTACTGACTGACATCCATCACAGCAAGCTCGTCGAGGAGCGATTGCGCCGCGACGCGCTGAGCGACGCGCTCACCGGGCTGGCCAACGGCACTTTCTTCAAGAACCGCCTCCGCGCGGCTGTCGCGCGAGCCAGAGGGCACGCCCACTGCCAGTTCGCGGTCCTGCTCTGCGATATCGATGGGTTCAAGACCATCAACGGCGGTCTTGGGCACTCGATCGGAGACGATCTTCTGGTCACGATTGCGGCGCGCGTGGCCGCGGTCCTCAGTCCGGCTGACACGGTCGCTAGACTGGGCGGCGACGAGTTCGCCGTGCTCCTCGATGGGTGCGATGAGCCGGCGCACGCCCAGCGGGTCGCCGAACGCATCCATGACCAGCTCAAGGCGCCGCTGCAGTCGAACGGTCATGAGGTCTTTGTCAGCACCAGCATCGGTATCGCGATGAGCTCGCCCAGGCACGAGACGCTGGAGGAGTGTCTGCGGGACGCCGACATCGCCATGTATCGGGCGAAGGCGTCCGGACCCGGCGGTCACGCGATGTTCGACCTGGACATGTACCACCGAGCAGTCGAGCGGCTCCAGCTCGGAAACGACTTACGTCGTGCCGTGGACCGACGGGAGTTCCACGTGCACTACCAGCCGATCGTGGCGTTAGATACGGGCGACGTGTGGGGATTCGAGGCACTGGTGCGGTGGGAACACCCCGATCGCGGACTCCTCATGCCGGACACGTTCATTCCGCTGGCCGAGGAAACCGGTCTCATCATTCCGATTGGCTGGCAGGTGCTCGACATGGCCTGCCGGCAGCTCGCCAGCTGGCAGTCGGTGCCGGGCAAGACACCGTTCGTCAGTGTCAACATCTCGGGCCGGC
>CALBET010000592.1 GCA_937888665.1 uncultured Acidobacteriota bacterium | reverse complement strand
TGTCCTCATGGCTGCGATGCCGAGCGCCATGTGTGCAACACGAACACCGACAACCGGGGACTCTTCGCGAGCGCTCGAACAGCGTGCCGAACGTCGTGGAGCAGGGTGTCTAGCACTGCAGCTCGAAGAATGGTTCGCTTGGGTGGCATCTTACTCCGTGGATGTGAGCGTGCGGCCATTCACCGACGCCGGTTGGGAGAATCCGACCGCCCCCATGACCGGGCATGACTGAACGACGACTGGCCATCGGCGAGCATGAGGGAACATGAGTATGCCAGCGCAGTCGGCCACCTGGCGGCTCTTGGGCCTCGAGCTGGCCCTCGACGAAGGGGAGGCACGGCTGCGTGAGCGCGCGGCGAATGTGCTTGGGCTCGATGTCGGCGAGTTGCGCGGATTTCGTATCGCGCGCAAGGCGCTCGACATGCGTCGGCGCGGCAAAGAGCGGCGGCTGCGCTTCGTGTGTCACGTGGACGTCGTGGTGGATGCCGCGAGCCGCAGCCGCGGGTTAGCACGGGCCGAGAAGGCGGGACGCGCGCGGCTGGCGCCAGCGCTGGGCTCCATCGAGGTGAGCGGTCCCCGTCGCCGCGACGGGGTGCACGTCGCCGTCGTCGGTGCGGGACCAGCCGGGCTCTTCGCTGCCCTGGTGCTGGCGCGCAACGGGGTGCGCGTGACGGTGCTCGAGCGGGGACCGGCGGTACTCGAGCGCAGCCGTGCGGTGGCTCGCTTCCACCGCTCGCGGGAGGTCGACCCGGAACGCAACCTGCTCTTTGGAGAAGGGGGGGCGGGCACCTACTCGGACGGCAAGATCTATACGCGAGTGGATGATCCGCTTGAGGTGCCGCTGCTCGAGGAGCTGATCGCGTGCGGCGCGCCGCCCGCGATCGCCTACGACAGCCTGGCGCACATTGGCACCGATCGCCTGCACCGCATCTTGCCGGCGTTCCGCCAACGCCTGGAGGCGCTCGGGGTGATTTTCCGCTTCGACACACGCGTCGAGTCGCTGGTCCTCGCCGACGGGCGGGTGACCGCAGTGCACAGCAGCGCTGGCGAGGTTGGTTGTGACGCGTTGGTGCTCGCCGTGGGGCACAGCGCGCGCGATACCTGGGCCCGGCTGGCGGAGCAGGGTGTGCCGTTTGAGCCCAAGCCGTTCCAGCTCGGCCTGCGCATCGAGCATCCCCAGGAGCTGATCGACCGCGGTCGCTATGGCGCGGCGGCGTCGCACCTCGGGGCGGCGAGCTACAACTTGCTGTGCAAGGCCGGCGACGGCCTCCCGGCGGGCTACTCGTTCTGCATGTGTCCTGGCGGCCGCATCGTGGCCTCGATCAACGAGCCCGGTCTGCTCTGCACCAACGGCATGAGCAACTCGAGGCACTCATCCCCGTGGGCCAGTGCCGCGGTGGTCACCACCCTCGGCCCGCGCGAGTTCGGCGGGGGCGCCTTCGATGGCGTGGCGTTTCAGCGCACGCTCGAGCGGCGCTTCTTCGAAGCCGGTGGCAGTGATTACACCGCGCCGGCACAGACGGCGGCGGACTTCCTGGCCGGCCGCCAGAGCGGCACGGGGACCGCGGGGACACTGCGACGCTCGACGTGGCCGTTTGGCGTCGTGCCCGGACGCCTTGACCAGCTCCTGCCCGAGCTGGCCCGGCGAGCCATCGCACGCGCCCTGACCGCCTTCGAGCGTCGCCTTCCCGGCTTCGCCAGCGACGCCGGGCTGCTGGTCGGTCTCGAGTCGCGCAGTTCCGGCCCGGTCCGCATTCCCCGCGACCGCGTCACCCGTCGCGCCACCGGCTTCACCAACCTGTATCCCGTCGGTGAGGGGGCCGGCTACGCGGGTGGCATCATGAGCGCCGCCCTTGACGGTGCGAACGCCGCGCTGGCGCTGGTCAGCTCGGACTGAGGTCGTTGGTCGAACACGTGTGGCGGTTCACGCCGGAGCGAGCATCAGTTGCTCAGCGGTGATCTGGAGGGAGCGCAGCCTGGCGTGATGGTCGAAGATGTGAGACGTAATCATGACCTCGTCCGCGCCGGTCCGTTTGACGAACTCGTCGATGCCGGTTCGTATGGTGTCAGGGGCGCCGACCACTGAGCACGACTGCATCTGAGCGAGCATGTCGCGCTCGGCCAACGATAAGCCTTCCTCGAAGCCCGCGACCGGAGGGGGCAGCGGACAGGGGTGCCCGCGTCGCAGCTGCAGAATCGACTGTTGCACCGACGTGCGGAGCACGCGCGCCTCCGCCGCCGTCTCGGCCGCGAAGACGTTCAGCCCCACCATGACATAGGGCTCAGACAGTTGCGCGGATGGTCTGAATTGCGACCGGTAGATTTCGATCGCCGGCATGAGCGCGGCGGGGGCAAAGTGCGAGGCGAAGGCGTACGGGAGGCCCAAGGCGGCCGCCAGCTGCGCTCCGAACAGGCTGGAACCCAGAATCCAGATGGGCACCTCGAGTCCGGCGCCCGGCACCGCACGCACCCGTTGCCCGGGCTCCACATCAGCGAAGTAGTGCTGCAGTTCGACGACATCGCGGGGAAACGAATCGACGTCTCCGTCCAGCGTGCGTCGCAGCGCCTGACTGGTTCGCTGGTCCGTGCCGGGGGCGCGGCCCAGTCCGAGATCAATACGTCCGGGAAACAGTGAGGCCAGTGTGCCGAACTGCTCCGCAATGACCAGGGGGGCGTGGTTCGGCAACATGATGCCCCCGGCGCCCACCCGAATCGTCGAGGTCGCGGCCGCGACATGCCCAATGACCACCGCGGTCGCCGCGCTGGCGATGCCGGGCATGTTGTGGTGCTCGGCGAGCCAGAAGCGCCGGTACCCCCACTGCTCCGCGTGTCGAGCCAGGTCGGCGGTATTGCGTAGGGCGACCGCCGCATCGCCACCTTCGGGAATCGGGGACAGATCGAGGATAGAAAAAGCGGTCATCCCGGCTATGGTAGCCCGATCGCCTCGACAGCTCTGCTGGTAAACCTGGGCCAGGCAGTCACGCCGTCTCCGTGCTCTTCGTGCGTGATTACCAGGAGACGCCGGGTACCCGGACGTTGGACGGTCACGAACGGGTGGTGGCGTTCGATGAAGAGACCGACTCCCGGTAGTAGCCGAACCGGGGCCCATGGCCTGGCCCTTTTGTGTGTTGCGGCGCGTGTACGAGTCCTGGCGTGCGACAAACCACGTGCTCGTGGTACGCTGAGCGATTATCTTTGATGAGGTGGAGAACCATGACCATTCGACGATGTGCGTTTCTTGCCATCTGTGCCACGTCCGCGCTGCTCGTCTCAACCACCGCCGCCGCCCAGTCGAGCCGTGGGGCCGCGTCGCCCCGAACCGCGGACGGCCAGCCGGATCTGACCGGAGTCTGGGACTTTCGTACCGTGACCCCGTTGGAGCGACCGGCCGAGTTGGCCGACAAGGCATTCCTGACTGGGGAAGAGGTGGCCGCCTATGCTGCCGAGAAGGTGCGGGCCAGCAACGCTGACCTCGACCGCGAAGCGAAGAAGCTGGAGACGACCGATCGTGGACAGGTGAACGGCACCAGCGAGACCCAGGACCTGGCCCTCGCCTACAACGACTTCTGGTGGGACCGCGGGACGGCGGTTGTCGAGACGCGCCGGACCTCATTGGTCATCGACCCCCCGAACGGGCGCGTGCCGGAGTTGACCGCCGCCGGCGCCGCCAGGGCGGCCGAGCGCGTGCGGATCAACCAGCGTCCGACCGAAGGACCGGAGGACCGTCCGCTCGGCGAGCGGTGCATCACCGGTTTCAATTCCGGGCCACCCATGCTGCCGGCCGCCTACAACATGAACGTTCAGATTTTCCAGAACGACGACTATGTCGTGTTGCTGAATGAGATGGTGCACAACGCGCGGATCATCCCGCTTGACGGCAGCGACCACGGCACCGTGCCGATGTGGACCGGCGTGTCACGCGGACACTGGGAGGGCGACACCCTGGTCGTGGAGACCAAGAACTTCCTCCGCGAAACCAGTTTTCGCAGTTCCAGCGACAATCTCCACCTGATCGAGCGGATTCAGCGGCAGGACGAGGACACGCTCGTCTATACCTTCACGGTAACAGACCCCACCACCTGGACGGCCCCCTGGACCGTTGAGTTGCCGATGCGTCGCAGCGACCTGCCGATTTTCGAGTATGCCTGCCACGAAGGGAACTACGGCATGGAAGGCACGCTGAGCGGCGCGCGGGTCATCGAGAAGTCCGGCGAGTGAGTCTCGGTCGTTCTCATGATGATGCAGAGGCGTTATCGGATTGGTGCGCTCCACGCGCTGGCCAACGCGATTCCTACCACCCAGGACGCGTTCGACCGGGTGTGGCCAGATGCAGATGTGGCCCACCTGCTGGACGGCTCGTTGTATCTCGACCGGAACGCGGGGACCGCTGACGACGCAGAGCTGGCCGCGCGGATCGACCGCCTGATTCAGTACAGCGCCACGACTGGTGCGGAGGGCCTCATCGTCACCGGTTCGTTCTTCGGTGAGGCCGCCATCGCGGCTCGGGACAGCGTGACGATGCCGGTGGTCACCTCGTTCGACGGCATCATCGAGCGGGCGCTCCTCCTCGCCCCCGACCGGCCACTGCACGTCCTCTCCACGGCGCCCGACTCCGCGACACTGCTGTCCGAGGCGATCGAGCTGGAGGCGACGCGGCGCGGGGTGTCGGTGTCGCTCTCCAGTCACCCGGTGACCGGCGCGTTGGACGCGCTGACCGGTGGGGACGGTGCGCGGCACGACGCGCTGGTCCTGGAGGCGATCCGGGACATCGACGCCGACACCGCCATCGTCTTCGCGCAATTCTCCATGGAGCGGATTCTTCCGGCCAGCGCCGACGCCCATTCCGCCCCGGTGGTCGGCCCGGCCAGCGAAGGCGTGACGTACCTGCGCCGCCTCATCACCGCCCTCTAGCAGCCCGTGGTAAAAGTGATTCTTATTAGATCAATTGCCCTATTAGATCATTAGCCAGAATTCATCCTACTTCTTATACTCCTGTGCATGGCGATGGGTAAGAAGCGGAAGCGCGACCGACAGGCCACCATGTGGGTCGCGACGGCGGATCTGCCGAAGAGTGCGGGGCATCCATTCTATGACCGGCTGAATCGAGTCCTTGCCGATGCCGAGTTCGATACCTTCGTCGAGGCGCAGTGCGCGCAGTTCTATGCCGCGACGATCGGCCGGCCGAGTCTGGCCCCGGGCCGGTATTTCCGGCTGCTGCTGCTCGGGTATTGTGAAGGCGTGGACTCGGAACGCGGCATCGCGTGGCGGGTGGCCGATTCGCTGAGTGTCCGCACCTTTCTGGACGTCGCGCTGCACGAAGCGCCGCCGGATCACTCGACGCTGTCGCGGACCCGCCGCCTGATCGACCTCGAAACGCACCAAGCGGTGTTCACCTGGGTATTGCAGCAACTGGCGGACGCCAATCTCGTCCAGGGGCATACGGTTGGGATCGACGCGACGACGTTGGAAGCGAATGCGGCCATGCGGAGTATTGTGCGTCGGGAGACCGGCGAAGGCTACGAGGCGTTTCTGACGCGGCTGGCCCAGGCCTCGGGCCTGGCGACGCCGACCCGCGCCGAGCTGGCCCGCTTCGACCGGCAGCGGAAGAAGAAGGGGTCGAACGAGGAGTGGACCAACCCCCACGATCCCGACGCGAAGATCGCGAAGATGAAGGACGGCCGGACGCACCTGGCGCATACCGCCGAGCACGCCGTGGACCTGGAGACGGGCGCCATCGTAGGGGTGACGGTGCAGGGCGCCGACGCGGGCGACACCACCACCATGGTCGAGACGCTCATCACAGCCGCCGAGCAAGTCGAGGCGGTCGGGGCGCCGGGGATCGTCGAGGTCGTGGCCGACAAGGGGTATCACAGTAACGAGACGATGGTTGGGTTTGCGGAGGTTGGCGTGCGCAGCTACGTGTCGGAGCCAGATCGTGGACGGCGCCACTGGACGGGCAAGCCTGATGCGCGGGACGCGGTGTATGCCAACCGGCGGCGGATTCGGGGCGCGCGCGGGAAACGGCTGCTGCGGCAGCGGGGCGAACTGTTGGAACGCCCGAATGCGCATCTCTATGAGACCGGCGGCATGCGCCGCGTGCATCTGCGCGGCCACCCCAACATCCTGAAGCGCCTCCTCGTGCACGTCTGTGGCTTCAATCGGGGGTTGCTCATGCGGCAGCTGACGGGCATCGGGACGCCGCGGAGCCTCCAGGGCC
>CALBET010000591.1 GCA_937888665.1 uncultured Acidobacteriota bacterium | reverse complement strand
CGTTCGTGCGATCGCAGGCCTAAAGGCCTGCGCCACAATGCGCGCACCCGCCACAATGCGCGCTCCCGCCACGATGCGCGCACCCGGCACAATGCGCGCACCCGCCACAATGCGCGCTCCCGCTGTGGCGCACGGCTTTAGCCGTGCGATCGCAGGCCTAAAGGCCTGCGCCACAATGCGTGCGACCGCAGGCCTGAAGGCCTGCGCCACAACGCGGGGCGCCCGTCGGGAAACCCTAATCCAGGTCGAATTCCCGTTCCGGCCGGGTAATCGGCTCGTGGCGCGCCTGCTCGAGCGCCTCATCGAACCGTTTCGACAACTCGTCGCCCCGCGTCTTCTCGTTGCTCACCGACTGCTGAAACAACGCCTCGCGCCGCGCCGCCTCCTGGGCCAGAATCTGCTGAGCCTGGTCCAGCTCCGGCTTGTCCTCACGCTCCGGCTCCTGATGCGCGACGACACGTTTCAGGTGCGAGTCCACCGTCTGCGTCGTGCCGCAACACGGACAGACCACGTCGAACTCCGACGACAGATTGGGCATTGCATGTTCCTCGGCTGATTCGCTCACTGGCCGCTGCGCGCGGCAGGATTGGTATCATAGACCGCATGGGACCTTGCCGCTACGGCCGCGCGACGCGCGCCGCCCGCGTCGGTGTCGTCGTCGGTGTCTGCACCCTGGCCGCCGCCTTCTCCGCCGGGACACAGCCGGGGCAGCCGGCGGTCGGTGCCATCGCGGGTCGGCTGGTCGATGCGTCAACCGGCGGGCCGATCGTCGACGGCGTGCTCGTCCTCCGCGAACTGATCAGCCGCGAACAGCGTATGGTCAGCACGGGAGCTATGGGTGAGTTCCGACTTGTCGATCTGCCGGCCGCCACGTATTCACTGCACGCGACGGCGCTCGGTTACGTCGGACGCCAGTATGGACAGCGACACCCGATGGAGACCGGGGTGCCGATCGACCTTGCCGCCGGCGAGACGCGGGCCAACATTGACGTGGCGCTCCAGCGAAGCGGAGCCATCACGGGCCGGGTCACCACCCAGAACGGGGAACCACTGGCGTTTGCGGCCGTCGAAGCCCTACGCCCCGAGATCGACAATAGCCTGCGAGTGCTGCTGCCAGTGGGGCGCGCGGAGAGTGACCGGAGCGGCGAGTTCCGTCTCGAGGGTCTGCCACCGGGGCACTACTACGTGGCTGCCATAGGCCCTGCCGACGCGGGGGCGGGAGACCCGGCGGGGCGTATGCCCTGGGCGCAGACGTTCTTCCCGGGGGTGTCGAGCCCGGCCACCGCCGGCCGGATCCGGCTGTCTCCCGGCGACGTACGGACCGACGTCGATTTTCCGCTTCTCGCCGGATCGCGATTCACCATCCGGGGCCAGCTCGTGAACCCCGACGGGCTGGAGTTGGCCACAGGCTCCGTCATCATGAGTTCGGAGTCGGACGACGGGCTGGGTCTCAGCGTTGCGCACGCGGGCGTGGTGCGGCCAGACGGCACGTTCGCCTTCGAGAACGTGCCCCAGGGGAGCTATCGGCTGCGAGCGCGCGCGCGCACCACGCAACCCGGCCCCGCCTTGTTCAGCTCGTTCCAGCTCGCGATTCGGAACGCGGACGTGGGGAACGCCGTGCTGTTCCTCCATCCAGGCGCAAGTCTCGTTGGTCAGGTCGACATCGCCGACGGCGCCACGGCGCCGGTACCGGCGCTCGACGACCTGTCGATCAGCGCGCCGATGGCCGACGGCGCACGAGGCTCCGGACTCGCGCGGAGTCAGGTGGCCGAGGATGGCCGCTTTCGCCTGGTGACGCCCGAGGGCAACCGCGTGATCCGATTGGACGGGCTACCAGATCCCTGGTCGCTGGAGTCGGTGCTGTACCGGGGGCGGAACGTCATCGATATCCCGTTCGAGCTACGGTCGGGAGAAGAACGCGAGCGTATCCGGCTCGTGCTGACGGACCGAACCAGCCGCCTGACCGGGCTGGTCAAAGACGAGAACGGTCACCCGATCACAGATCGAGCCATTGTCGCGGTCCCGGTGAATCCGACATTCTGGCAGGCTGGCAGCCGTCACGTGCGCCTGACGTATGCAGAACTCAGCGGACGCTACGAACTGATCGGCTTGCCGGCTGGCGTGTATCTGATTGCGGCGATGTCAGGCATCCACGAGGGCGACCTGTACGACATCTCGGTGTTTCGGGAGATCGCGGCCGCCGGGGCTGAGGTGGTGATCGAGGCGGGAGAGACAACGACGTTCGACGTGGTGCTCACGCGGCAGGGCGACCAACCGGCCGGTCAGAGCGGCTAGCCCTCCTCTTCGTAGCCTTCTTCTTCCAGCTGGCTGATCCGGGTGGAGGGTCTGAGCGCCTCGCGATAGTCGTAAATCGGCAGTCCTTCGACATGCAGTGACAGCGCGCACACAGGTGACTTGCGGTCGACGAGCACCGTGACCGGGCTGCCTTCCACTCCCTCGCGAAACGCGAGACGACACCCGCACGACAAGTCAGCGTGAACGAACCCTTTAAGCATGTGAGACACCCCTCGCTCCGCGATCATACTACAGCGCCTCGCCACGAGGCGTCGCCCCCACCGCGCAGCGGTACTCACCGGGCGTACATGACAACGCCGGCCCTGATGGACCGGCGTGTGTCCGTCGCTGGCGGCGTCGCGTCGTCAGACGACGCGGCGCGTGCCTACAGCAGATCCGTAATGTCCTTCTCGAACTCTTCTCGAGCGGCAATACCGGCGTGGGTACGGCAGAGGGTGCCCTCCCGATCAATGAAGAACGTCATCGGCACACCCCAGATCGGACCGTAGGATTCCATGAAGTCATCACGGCCCAACCCGACCAGCATCGGGTAGTTGACGTCGTACTGCGTGGCAAATTCCTGGATCTTGTCCGCCGTGTCGTCGATCGACACCCCGGCCACCACCAGCCCGTCCGCCCCATACTGCTCGGCGAACTCGACGAACCACGGCACCTCGATCTTGCAGGGGCCACACCACGTTGCCCAAAAGTTCAAGAGCACGACCTTCCCCTGCAGCTCGGCGAACGACACGTCTTCGCCATTCATATCCTGCAGCGTGAAGTCGAAGTTCGCCGGTCTGGCATCAACGTCGCACGCCGGGGCCACGGTGCCAGCGATGGCGCCACCGGTCTCCGCCGCGTGGGCGTGCGAATGAGTCAGTCCAGCCGGCAAGGTCAGCAGGGCCAGTGCGAAGGCCGCTGCGCCTGCAATCATCCAACGAAGCGTCATGGTGTAGTCGTTCCTTTCGTCCCCTGGCGCCGATGGGGTCTATCCAACCGGACTACCGGCCTATCTATAATAGGCTCGCATATAGGCGGCGACTTTGTCCATGGCGGCGCCCTCGTCCGCACGGGCCACATCCCCGACCAAGACGTAGCCAACATCATCCGCCGACCAGAGACGCGTCTGATGCCCGACCACGTCCAGCGAGCGTTCGGTGGGCCGCGCGTCCGGGATCACGAACAAGGACACCTGGCGTCCCTCGACCTCATACAGCAGATGCGCCATGCGACCGCCCTCATACTCGCAACTTCTGGCGTCCACCAGAGCCATCTGATCACGGTCTTCACCAGACGGCACCGACACCTGAACGCCGTGCACGGCCGCCAGATGGGCCTCCGCCGCTCCCGCGTCGAGCGGGGGATGACCGGTGCCGAGCTCGGTGAAGCACTTCTCGTGGTCGATCACCAACTGCGCCGCGAACGCCGCTTCCAGTCGCTCCTGCTGACCGGCAACAAAGATACCGCCGACGGCCAACAGCAGCGTCGCCGCCATCGACCACGGCACCCATCGTCGCACTCGCGATCCGCGGGCCATCGGGCGCGACGTGGGCACCGCCCCGACGCATCTCGCCCGCAAGGACGCCGGGGCGGAGCCGGTCAGCGCCGACGTCCGGGACCGCACCAAGCGACGCACGGCCTGCTCCGTCTGCGCGCGTTCTCGACAGGGCGGGCAGAGGGCGAGATGGCCATCGACCGCCTGCCGGGCCGTGAGGTCTATCTGCCCGTCCACGTAGGGGGTCATCAACGAGTCGATCTCTTCACAGGTTTTCATCGATCAATCCATAACATGGGGCCTGAGCCTCAGCGCTCGACAGCCCCACCGCCCACGATCCTGAGCCCGGGTCCCCCAGCCTGCGGTTCGGTAAGATGCCGGTACAGCATCCGACGTCCCCGCGAAATGCGAGACATCACGGTGCCAGCGGCCACATGCAAAATCTCCGCGATCTCCCTGTAGGAGAACTCCTCCACGTCGCGCAACCAGACCGCTTGCCGGAACGCGTCCGGCAGGGCGTCGATGGCCGCTTGCAGGTCCGCCCCCAGCGCAGCGCGCATCAGCAGCTCCTCTGGCGACGGTTCGTCCGAGTCCCGCGCGGGGGCGTTGTCCACTCGCTCGCTGTCGACATCAACCGGGTCCCGGGTGGCTCGGCGCCGCATGTTGAGAAACGTATTGTGCAGAATCGTGTGGAGCCACGCCTTGAGATGGGTGCCCGGCTTGAACTGCTCGGCAAACCGGAACGCCTTGACATAGGTTTCCTGCACCAGATCTTCGGCGTCGGCTGGGTTGCGAGTCAGACGCATGGCGGCCCCATAGAGACTGTCGATGTACTCCAGCGCCTCGTCCGCGAGGGCACCAGAGCCCCCTTGGGCCCCATCCGCTGCATCACTGGCCAGCCGTATATGTCGCAACATCCAGATTTCGAGGCCCGCTATGAGAAGAAACCCGGCCAGGGCCTCAATTATTCCGCCCGGTCGATTATATCGAGCCCAGTCAGTAACGACTCAGCGGTTGCACTGAGCTCGCATCCAAATCCCAAGGTGTCTCCTACCGTGGTCGGTGCTTCGCCGGATGTGGACACCTCCCCCTCACCGTCGTGGCCCAGCAGCCCGTGGTGAACACCACGGGCTGGCAGGGCAGGGCCACCGTGAGCCCGGAGCCGACCGACCGGAGGGCGCGCACCGATTGGGCCTCTGGCGCGAGCGGCCACGCCGCCCGCCGGTACGCCTCTTGCTGCTAGCCCGGAGGTCTAGCGGGCGGGATCCCTCTCATTGCGAGCCCCGTCGTAGCTACAGTAAGATGGCTTCAGTCTTCGCCAGCCCCAACTCAACACGCCGCTGGCTCCTCACGAGGTGAATCATGAGAGGCACCCACCGCGGGCGCACTGCCCACGGCCGCTGGTCCGTCATCTGTCTGGTGAGTCTGCTGGCACTCGGCTGGGCGGCAGAGACGATGGCCCAGGGCGGCGGGTTCAACCCGTATTTCGGGAAGAACCGGGTCAAGTACGACGATTTCCAGTGGCACATCTACGAGACGGAGCATTTCGAGATTTTCTACTACCCTGAGCTTGAGCAGCATCTGGAACGGGTGGCGTCGTACGCCGAGAGCGCCTACGCCCAGATCAGCGCCGACCTGACGCACGATCTGGCGACGCTGATCCCGTTGGTGGTATTCAAGACCCACAGTGAATTCGAGCAGCAGAATATCGCTCCCGGGCAACCGTTGGACGGCGTCGGGGCATTCGCGGAGCCGTTCCGACGGCGTATCGTGCTTCCCATTGACGAACCCCCGGACCAGCTCTACCGCCTGATTACGCACGAACTGACACACCAATTCGCGTTCGATATCGTTCCCCGATCGGCGATCCGACAGGGGATTCCGCTCTGGGTCGACGAGGGGCTCGCCGACTACATGGCGGGGATTTGGCGGCCCCTCGACTTGATGCAGGTGCGTGATGCGGCGCTGGCCGACATCCTGCCTGAGATGAGCCAGTTCGACGGCTATGGCAACTTCAGCAGCCTCCGGGTGGTCTACAACCTGGGGCACGCCGCGTTCGAGTTCATGGAAGAGCGATGGGGCAAGGAGGGCGTGCGCCAATTCCTCTTCTCGTTGCGCAAGACGGCAATTGGTGGCGGCGGCGACATCTACGACGACGCCTTCGATATCCCGGCCGACGAGTTCGACGACGAGTTCGAGGACTACATTCGGGAGCGTTTTCAGGAGTTCCGCGACAAGGAACGCCCGGACGACTACGGCCGCGACCTGGCTCCAGACCCGCTGGAAACAAAGTTCGTCACCACCATTTCGATCGAACCATCACCCTCGGGCGATCTCATTGCCGCCTTCTCGCTAAACCGCAAGGACGGCGAACTCGACATTGTGCTGCTCTCCGCCACCACCGGTGAGGTGGTCAGCAACTTGACGGAGGGGTTCAACCAGGACCTTGGCTTCGACTCGCTTGCCCTCCCGCAACTCCGGTTCAACCAGGTTCCCTGGATGTCCTGGTCGCCCGTCGACGATCGGCTGGCGTATTTCGTGCGCAAGGGCAAGTTTCGGTCGCTGCTGCTGCAGAACGTCGTGACCCACAAGGTTGAGCAGCTCGTCCCGATGAACATGGTGGACGAGCCCGAGTCGCCAGACATCTCCCCGGACGGGCGAACGGTGGCCTTTTCCGCGCTGCAAGGTGCGGTGGGCGATATCTATCTCCTGGATCTGGAGACCGAGGAAATCACGAACCTCACGGAAGACGGTTTCGCCGACTACGGGCCGACCTTCTCGCCGGACGGGTCGTATCTCGTGTACGTCGCCCGCATCAGCGGCAACAACAAACTCTTCAAGCTGGACCTCGAGACCAAAGCGAAAACCCAGCTGACGTTTGGCACCGCCACTGAAGCGACGGCCCAGTTTCTCGATGAGCACACCCTGGCGTTTGCGTCGACCGCCACGGATCCGCTGGCCCCGGTCGACCCCACGCTGGCGGCCAACGCCGAGATCTACAACATCTGGACCCTCGACCTGGATAACGGCGAACTGCGGCAATACACGGACACGGCGACCGGCAACGTATCCACCATCGTGCTGCCCGGCGGCGAGGACGAGGACGATCGGATCGCATTCGTGACCTACTTCAAGGGCGAGTACGGAATCCACACGCTCGTGCGGGAGGAACCGCTCTACACGGCAACGACCACCGACTTCGGCGGGCCCGGCGCGAACATCGATTTCCAGGCGCCGCTCACACACAATGTGATCGCCGCCAACAATAGGCGGAAGGGCCGATTCGAGAAG
>CALBET010000590.1 GCA_937888665.1 uncultured Acidobacteriota bacterium | reverse complement strand
CGTATCAGGTGCAGTTCGATCTGCAGGACATGATGCAGGCGCAGGTGGGCATCGTGCGCAGCGACGCGGAAATCCAGAAGGCGATCGACGGCTTCGGACAACTGCACGAGCGGGCGGGTCGGGTCGGGGTGCAGGGGAACCGCGAGTACAACGCCGGCTGGCACACCGCCCTCGATTTGCGAAACTTGCTGATGGTGGCCGAGGCGGTGGCTCGGTCGGCGATTCTCCGGAAGGAGAGCCGCGGCGCGCACTTCCGGGAAGACTTTCTGGAGAAGGACCCCGAACAGGCCAAGGTGAACACGATGGCGCGTCTCGGAACCGGCGGTGAGATGGAGGTCGTCCAGGAGTCGCTGACCCCTATTCGGGATGACCTGCAGCAGATTATCGAGGACAACAAGTAGTCCTGGCCACTGGGTAGGCATCTCGGTCCGGACGGAGCCGTTTGCTCTGGAAGCCGGAACGAGCGGCGGCACGCGAGACGAGGCGGGAGAGGTTGATGAGCAGCGCGACATTTCGAATTTGGCGAGGGAACGCGGAGGGCGGGGCCTTCGAGGACTACACGACCGAGGTGTCCGAGGGGATGGTCGTGCTCGACGCCGTGCACCAGATCCAGGCAGAGAAAGCCAACGACCTCGCCGTGCGCTGGAATTGCAAGGCCGGCAAGTGCGGGTCCTGCTCGGCCGAGGTCAACGGCAATCCCAAGCTGATGTGCATGACCCGGTTGAACTCAATACCGCTCGACCAGCCGGTGACGATCGAGCCGATGCAGGCGTTTCCGTTGATCCGCGACCTGGTCACAGACGTATCGTGGAACTACGAGGTCAAGAAGCGGATCAAGCCGTTCGCACCTCGCGAGCCAGATGCCCCAGATGGGACCTGGCGCGTCGAACAGTACGATGTCGAACGTGTGCAGGAGTTCCGCAAGTGCATCGAGTGTTTTCTCTGTCAGGACGTTTGCCACGTCCTGCGCGACCACCGGCTGCACGATGAGTTCATCGGACCCCGCCATTTCGTCTACACGGCGGCGCTCGAGATGCACCCGCTTGACACCGCTGATCGCACGACGGAACTCGCCAACGAGCACGGGGTGGGCTACTGCAACATTACCAAGTGCTGCACCAAGGTCTGTCCGGAAGAGATCACTATCACCGACAACGCCATCATCCCGCTCAAGGAGCGCGTCGTCGACGAGATGTATGACCCGCTGACCAAGTTGCTACGGATGTTCAAGTCCTAGTTTCGTAGACGAGCACCACGAGCGTCAGCAGGACGACACCGACCCAGTACGGCACGGAGCCGCCCGAGAGTCCGGTCGTGATGTGTCCCATCGCGATCAGCTGCGCCAGCAGGTAGTTGGCGATGGCCGCAATCAGCAGGACGTTGGCGAGGAGTGTGAGCGCGGGCGAGCGGAACCGATGCGTGAGCCAGTCACCCGGATCCGCAACGGCGCATCTCCCGGGATGTACCAGGGGACCGACGCGGAAAAGAGCACCAGATACACCCCCCAGATCCAGCGCGGGAACTGCCCGTCGCCCCTTTCCGGGCGCGCAGGCGTCAGTGGGCCGCGGGGATTTGAGTTCTCGTCCGGGTCTTGGCGCGTCATCGGGGCTCGGGTCGCCAGGCGGGTGCCGCCCAGGAAAGCATCCGTGTCAGTTGTCACTTATCATAGGGCCGGAGTGACCGAACACACTTGGGAGCAGGCGCTATGAGAAGGTGGTCCGCTGTTGGTCTGGCCGCGTCGGTGATGCTCGTCGTCGTGTCCTTCGCCGAGGGCCAGACGACGTCGCTCGCCGGTGTCATCGATTTTCACGTGCATTCCGGACCCGATTCGCGACCTCGTTCAGTCAGCGATCTCGAGGTGGCCCGGATCGCGAAACGCGCCGGCATGCGCGGTTTGGTCTTCAAGAATCACTTTACGATGACTGCCGACCGCGCCTGGCTGGCGATGCAGGAGGTCGACGGGATCCAGATCTTCGGCGGCGTCGCCCTCAATCACGCGGTTGGTGGCCTGAACGC
>CALBET010000589.1 GCA_937888665.1 uncultured Acidobacteriota bacterium | reverse complement strand
CCCCCGATTGGTGGCGTGACGCCGAAGTTTCAGGTGAGGAATCCGCGCGGTCAATCCCTCCACGATCTCTCCCGTGCGGTCTGTACTTCCGTCATTGACGACAATGATTTCGTGATCAATCGCGGAACGGGTCAGGTGTCCACTGACGTGAGAGACGACCGTCTGAATGTTCTGCGCCTCGTTGAAGGCGGGAAGTACAACCGACAGTGCGTCGACAGCCACGCTGCCTCCCTTCAAGCCGCCATAAGAACGCACTACGCCCAGGAGAAGGTCTGCCCGCCTTTGTCAGGACAATGAACCCTGTCTGGCCCCGGTTCCAGGGGACTAGCAGCCCGCGGTGAAAGTTACACGCATTCGACGGACACCTAGTATCCCGGGCTGCTAGTGCGGAATGGCGTACCCGCGAACCGTCGGCTTCTGGTCGGCGACGCTATCAACGACCGCCTGTGAGACCACGTTGGTGAACCGCTGACGGATGTTCAACGGGCCGTGGCCCGGGAGTTGGATGAACATCAGGCCGATCAGGTCCTCGGCCGGGTCGCCCCAATAGAGGGTGCCGAAGGCGCCGCCCCAGCCGTAGCTGCCTGGGGACAGGGTGTCGAAGGATTTGGTCGGGTCGACGAGCACCCCGAACCCGAGACCGAATCCGTAACCGTCCCCCCGGATGTAGACGCTCTTGTCGTCGGTGTGATTGCTGATCATCAGGTCGACCGTCATCCGACCGAGCAGCCGGACACCGTCGAGCTCACCGCCATTGGCAATCATCTGGGCGAAGCGAAAGTAGTCGGCCGCGGTGCTGTTGAGGCCGGACACTCCGGGGAAATAGGTGGTCGGTTCTTGGAACTCCGGCGCCTGCGACAACTCGGACCCACCGTCGGCGGTCGGTCGATACATGGCGACGACGCGGTCGACCTTGTTCCGCGGCACGTTGTAGAACGTGTCGGGCATACCGAGCGGCTCGAAGATCCGCTCCCTCAGGAACGTATCGATGCTCACGCCGGAGATCTTCTCGACGAGCACGGCGACGTAGTCCGTCGAGGACCCGTACTGCCAGTGATCCCCTGGGTGGAAGGCGGCCGGAATCCTTGCTGCGCGCGCCACCCGCTCACCGAGCGTCGCGAACGGCTCACCGTCGTTGGTCACCCAGCGGCGATCCTCTTCGGACAGACCTGCCCCGTCCGCGCTCAAGGTCAGACCCGACGTGTGCGTGAGCACGTGGCGGATGCTAATGGGCCGAGTCTCCGGCACGCGGCGCTGACGCGGCCCATCGTTTTCGAGGACCAGATGGTCCACATACTCGGGGATCCACTCCGAGATCGGATCGTCGAGCCGGAAGCGCCCTTCTTCGAACAGCATCATCAGCGCCGTGGACACGATCGGCTTGGTCATTGACGCCAGGGCGAAGATGGAGTCGGTGGTCATCGGGATGTTCTCCTCCCGATATTTCGACCCCACCGCGGAGTAGTGCACCACTTTGCCGCGCCTCGCCACCAAGGTGACGGCACCGGCAATCTGGTTCGCGTCGATGAACCGCTGGAAGTAGTCGTCGATCTTCTGCAACCGCTCGGACGACATGCCAACCGACTCTGGTGTCACCGTCGGGAGGTCCTCCGCGGCCCGGAGTTGCCAGGTCGACGCGGACACCGCGACCGCCACGCACAGACCGCCGACCATCAGCCGCGCACCGCGCCAGCTTGTCTTCATCTTTGTCATCGCACAGATCTCCTTGTGAGCGCACGCGAGTGCCCCGCAACCGTGATTCGCCACACAACTCCTCAGCGAAGCATCCTGCGTAATTGCGTTGTTCGGCGGTCACCAATACCCAATTTGCTCCCTTGTCACGCCTTGTCACCACGGGCTGCTATGCAGCGAATCAGGGTTACGGGACACTAGCAGACATTGCGGACGCGGGCAACGACTCGTCACCGGATCGGCGCGCGGCCACGCCGGGGCAGCCTGGTCGCGGCCGTCTCCAGATGACGCAACCAGTTGTCCTTAGCCGGCTGAATGGGAGAAACGCGGTGTCGAGCCACGAGCCATCTCCATGAAGCTGAACACACCATCGTCAAACAGACGCTATCATTCGTGAAGGACGATGCACAGACGACCATCCCTGGCGGCGGCCCTGTTCGCGGTGTTGCTGTCGACCGCGTGCCTTGGTCGACCGGATTCGGACGCCGATCTGGCCGATGCCACCTACGCCGGGTCTGATTCGTGCCAGGCGTGTCACGCCGACATCCATGCCCGGTGGGCAGACACGCTGATGGCGAAGGTGCTGCAGGACCCCCGCGAGCGGCCGGAGGTGATCCTGGGTGACTTCGGGGCGAACGACCCCCTGGTGACGTTCACCCCCGAGGATGTCGTCTTCACCTACGGCAGCAAGTGGAAGCAGCGCTACTACACGCAGATCGGCGACGACTACTTCGTCTTCCCCGCGCAGTGGGACGTGCAGAATCGGCAGTGGCGCCGGTACAACCCGCAACCGGGCGGCGACTGGTGGGCGGACCACTATCCGGTGGACCAGATGGAGCGACCGACCGGCCCGCTGTGTGACGGTTGCCATTCGGTGAACTACGACATCGCCACGAAGACACCGAC
>CALBET010000588.1 GCA_937888665.1 uncultured Acidobacteriota bacterium | reverse complement strand
GAGACTGACCGCCGCCTTCATCGTCACGAACGGCCGCGCACGTCGCTGCACCGTGAAGAACGCTTCATTGAGACGCGTCGCCGCCTGGCGACCCAGCCCAACCGAGACCGCCACGCCGTGATCACGTAAGTACTGAATGCCGGCCCCGCTCACTCGTGGATTCGGATCCTCGACCGCAACGATCACCTCGCGCAGTCCGGCAGCCACGATCCGTTCCACGCAGGGACCGGTACGACCGGTATGGCAGCACGGTTCAAGGGTGCAATAGAGCCGGCCACCTCGAGCCGACCCACCCGCGTCACGCAGGGCCATGACCTCGGCGTGCGGCGCTCCCGCGCGGGCGTGGTAGCCGCGGCCGACGATGTGGCCACCCAGCGTGACCACGGCGCCGACCATCGGGTTGGGGCTGGTGGCGCCGCGTCCGCGAGCCGCCAGGGCCAGCGCCGCGTCCATCAGCGCCGCGTCCATCAGCGCCGCGTCATCCGCGATAGGAATCACCGCAGTCACCACACCGGCTCGAACAGTGCGTCCACGTACTCGGCCGGCGAAAACGGCACCAGGTCGTCCAGCTGCTCCCCCACGCCCACATACCGGATCGGCACTCCGAGCTCGGTCGCGATCGCCACCGCGATGCCTCCCTTGGCCGTGCCGTCCAGCTTCGTCAGGACGATACCGGTGACACCCGCGGTCTCAAGAAAGGCTCGAGCCTGCGCCAACCCGTTCTGCCCAACGGTCGCGTCGAGCACAAGCAAGGTCTCGTGCGGCGCGCCGGGGACGGCGCGGCCGGCCACACGCCGGATCTTGTCGAGCTCATCCATGAGGTTGGCACGCGTATGCAGACGGCCTGCCGTATCGACCAGCACGACATCACGTCCTCGTGCCTTGCCGGCAGTAATCGCATCGAACACCACGGCAGCCGGATCAGCACCGGGACGCGCCCGGACGAAGTCGGCGTCGACCCGGTGCGCCCACACCTCGAGCTGTTCGACCGCGGCCGCACGAAACGTGTCCGCCGCGCAGATCACCAGCCGGTCCCCGGACAGGGTCAACAGCCGCGCCAAACGCCCGACGGTGGTGGTCTTGCCGGTGCCGTTGACCCCCACGACAAGCACGACCCGAGGGCGCGCCTCATTCAACGGCGCCGGGCCGGACGGTTCGAGCAGCCGGAGCAACTCCGCCTTGACGACGGTGCGCAGATCCGCGTGCCCGGCCTGGCCACGCGCGACCTCGAGCAGGCGGGCGGTCGCAGTCACGCCGATGTCCGCCTCGAGGAGAATCCCCTCCAGGTCGTCCAGCGTCTCGATGGCGGCAGCGGCGGGGTCCCCGGAGTGACCAGCACTGAGACCATCGATGCGGCCCACGAGCTGTTCGGCGGTACGCCGAAGACCGACTCGCAGCCGTTCAAAAACGCTCACGTTTTCACTATCTCACAGGAGGGGCAACCCCTGGGGGACCGTCGGCTTCCGGCCGCTGCCGCCGGAGCATGAGCTCCTCGACGGCGACCCGTGCCTCGGTGCGTCCCTCGAGGACCGCGGCCATCTGCGCCGCAATCGGTAGGTCCACACCGTGTCGGCGCCCGAGCTCAAGGGCGACGCCCGTCGTCTTGACCCCCTCTGCCACGGTTCGCATCTCGGCGAGAATCTCAGACAGCATCCGGCCCCGACCCAGTTCGATCCCCACGTGGCGGTTTCGACTAAGACCCCCGGTGCACGTCAAGATCAGATCGCCGATGCCGCTCAGCCCAGCCAGCGTCTCGCGGCGCCCTCCCATCGCACAGGCCAACCGCGACACCTCCGCCAGCCCTCTCGTGATCAAGGCCGCCAAGGCATTCGAACCCAGGCCGAGGCCCTCGACGACACCGGCCGCAATCGCAATGACGTTCTTCATCGCGCCGCCTACCTCGACCCCGACAACATCGTCACTGGCGTAGAGCCTGAGATACCGCGACCGAAAATCCTCTTGGACCCGCGCGGCGACGTTCGGATCAGAGCTTGCCACGAGCACCGCGGTTGGTGCCCCTCGAGCCAGCTCGGCCGCGAAACTCGGCCCTGACAACACCGCTGGCGAGCGCGAAAGCCCCACTTCCTGCTCGATGACCTCGGACATCCGATTCAAGGTCCCGCGCTCGAAACCCTTCGTCGCGCTGACGATGGTGACGTCCGGCCGCATCAGCGGCGCCGCGCGGCGCATCAATTCCCGGGTGCCATGCGACGGCACGGCCGACACGACACAGTCTGCGGTGGCCAGCGCCTCTTCGAGCGACGCCGTTAGTGTCACTGCCGGCGGAAACATGACATCCGCCAGATAGGCCTGGTTGCGACGCTCCTCCCGCATGGTCTCGACCAGCCCCGCGTTGCGTCCCCACAGACGAACCGGCGTGCCCAGACGCCCGACGTGAATGGCGAGCGCTGTGCCCCATCCTCCGGCACCGAGCACGGCGACCTCCCTCATCGCGTACGCCGTCCTCTCCACGGTCCTGTCCTTGCCTTGCGATAGGCACGCGGCCGGGTTCCGCTCAGAAACACGCTGGCCATTCTTGACATCGCCGCCTCCGCCCGTTTGCGTTGCTCGTCACCTGCATGCTCCGTGCGCGCGTCTCGCGCCTGGCCGGACGAGCGCCTCGACGTCCAGACATGGGTCGTTGAGGCGCCGCCCGAGGTCGCGCGCGCACTGCGATGATGCCGCCCGCGCAGGCTCACCCAGATCACTCGCGACGAACAGCCGCATTGGTCTCCATCCGACCCAACATCCGGCGGAGCAGATCAAGTGCGGTCCGTGTCGCCATCTTCCTGATCATCGCGCGATCACCCGGAAGCTGCACGGTCCTGACGATCCGGCCGCCTTTCGACCCGACGACCGCGAAGCACACAGTTCCCACCGGTTTCTCCTCGGTGCCCCCACCCGGTCCGGCGATACCGGTGACGCCGACGCCGATCTCCACGCCC
>CALBET010000587.1 GCA_937888665.1 uncultured Acidobacteriota bacterium | reverse complement strand
CTATCGGTCCGAGGTCGACGGATCGGATCAGCCCTACCGCTTGTATCTCCCAACGGCTTATGATGGGAAGAGGCGCGTGCCGCTGTTCGTCGCGATGCACGGGACGGGAGGCGATCAGAACAAGTACTTCGATCATCCGGCTTATGGAAACGGGATCTACAAGCGTGAGGCGGAGAAACGAGGGATTGCCGTGGTCTGCCCGCACGGATTCGGCACGACCGAATACCGGGGTATGGGCGAGAACGACGTGATGCGCGTGATCGAGGAGGTCTGCACGCGGTTTCTGATCGACCGGGACCGGATCATCTGCAGCGGACAGTCCATGGGCGGCACGGGGACGAGCTATTTGTGTACGCGTTATCCGGACCTGTTCGCGGGCGGGGCTCCTCTCGCTTCGACGTATAATCACGTCGTGCTGACGGAGAATCTGAGACATGTCCCCATGTTTTATGTGCAGGGTGGCAACGACTGGCCGGTCTATGCGGCGACCGGACCGATTCCGATCTCGAAGCGGGCGAAGAAGCTGGGCTATGATCACGTGAAGCTGTGGATGATCGAGGGCGTCGACCACAACACGATGAAGGTGTCAACCGAGCGCGTGCTGGACTGGGCGCTGCAGCAACGCCGGATGAAGCATCCCAGCCGCGTGACGCACCGGACTTATCTACCCATTCACGGGCGCGCGTACTGGACGGAGATCGTCGGCATCCACAGGATCGGCCGGCCCGCGAGAATTGACGCAGCCGTCGAGGAAGGGAACGCCATCCGCGTGGAGGTGACGAATGCGAGCCAGTTCATCCTGCGACCGGAGCAGAAGTTTTTCGACCTCAACCTCGACCTCGGACGCGCGATCCGCGTGCAGGTGAACGGCCAGCGATCGTTCGAGGGGAGCTGTTCGGAAACGCAGCAGATCCGGTTCGAACGCGATGATGCGGGATGGTCGGGGGCAGTGGAGGCGAGAGTGGTGCGACCGTACACGGCCTACCGGACTCATCGAATCGGAAAGGTGGCTCGTGCGCCGATGGCAAAGAACGTCGGTGGGACGACGACGCTGGGAAACTGGATTACGGACGCGATGCGGAACGCAACCGGCGCGGATATCGCGATCGCCACGCACCGGCACCATCGCGGCGTGCCGATGCGCGACGGGCAGGACGTCTACCTGATCGAGCTGCTCAACTGGCTGCAGCCGTTCAACCAGACGCTGGCGAAGTTCCGCATGGACGGGCGCACGCTGCTGGAGATCCTGGAGGACAACATCCGTGAGAATGAACCGGGCGCGGGCCAGTTTCTCGTGCAGGTGTCTGGCTGTCGCTACAGCTTCGACCGATCAAGACCCCGCCGAGATCGGATCGTCGACACCGACATCGATCCGGACCGGACCTACACAATCGTGGGCTACAGCAGCCTGTTGACGCGAGGCGACGTGCTACACCTTGCCGGGCGATACGGCAAAATTCCGTTCGAGCCTCTGGAGGAAACAAACATCGCGCTGGCCTGGCGGACGATCGAGAAGGCGGGGGGGATTATTGATGCGAATCCGGAGCAAAGAGTGAAGGAGGTCACAGGGAATCCGTAAGACGGTTTCCGTGAGTCCCCACCGACCAATCGTTTTCACAGTTTGGTGATGATCATTAAAAGCGACTCCCGTTCGTGTTTTTCAGATCGCTGCCCCGCGTATCGAGGACGGATAGGACGTATGGGATGGACGGCGGGGACGGATCAGGCTGGCGTATACTGCGTGACCCGCAAACGCGGCAGCTTCTTCTTTAGCAGGTCGACCGCGGCGTCGCTCAATCTGAGATCCGTCACCATCAAGTGTTCGAGGTGCTCCAAATTCATTAGGAACTTCAAGCCAGCGGTGGTCACCTTCGTGCCGTAGATGTTGATCGCACGTAGTCGCGAGAGCGTCGCCACATGCTCCAATCCGATGTCGCTCACGTTGCACTTAGCGACGTACAATTCTTCGACGTGTGGAAGCCGACTCAGCACCGACATACCGGCATCGGTAACCTGTGTGGCGGTCAACTGAAGTTCCCGCAACATCGGGAGCTGCGCGAGATGTTGCATCTCCTTGTCACCGAATGACGTCGCTGCAACGTCCACTCCTCGGATTTGACCGTCATGATCTAGACGCACCAAGCCCATTGTGGCCAGCGCATCGCCAATCGTTCTCTGTTGATCGCTAACGATCATGTCGATGACCCCTGTCAGTGTTATTGCGGTCCCACTGAAGGAGAACTGTCGAAGTCGGCTGAGTTGGCGCAGGTGGTCAAGTCCCTTGTCGCTAGTTCGAGTTCCACTAAGGCAGAGTTCCTCTAAATTCCGCAAGCCGCGTAAGTGGACGAGACCCTCATCCGTAAGGGGTGCGCCGTTAAGTTCGAGCCGTCGCAACTGATCGCATTCCGCCAGTAGTTGAATCGTACTATCGTCGATTGTCGAATCATGCGCAACGAGCGTCTGGACGTGGCGCAATCGTTCTCGGCTCGGCAACGTCTCCAGAGAAGCTAGATCGAGCGTTGCGGAGTCCTGCACCGATGGCACAATCGCTGATTTGCTCGTCAGTTTTCGGACTCTTTTTTTAGATCGTGTTAGCTCGGGAATCGGCTTGCCGGCCGAGAGGATGGGGACGGGACGACCGGCGCTATTTAGCAATGTGTGATCTTGATTGACGCCCATCGAGTGGTAGATCGTCGCGAGCACATCTTGATAGGACACTGGGCGGTCCTCTGGCCGCTCGCCCTTGTCGTTGGTCGAGCCGATAACCTGTCCCATTTGCAGGCCACCTCCGTAAACAAGAGCACAGCCGGCGGCGCCCCAATGCTCGCGTCCTGGGCAGCCCTTGTAGTCATGTACCCGCGGCGTTCGTCCGAATTCACCCATCACGACCAACAGTACCTCATCCTGCATGCCGCGCTCTTCCAAGTCGCTGATCAGCGCGCTGACGGCCTGGTCGAACTGTGGGCCTCTTTTCCTCATGATGGCAAAGATGTTCCCGTGGA
>CALBET010000586.1 GCA_937888665.1 uncultured Acidobacteriota bacterium | reverse complement strand
CTCCAGGTGTCGGGCAACGTCGAGTCGTCTCCCACGTCACCGGCATTCGGTCCACGAAACTGCGCCCACTGCGCCTCCGCCGGCGCCGCGGCCGACGACAGGACCATCAGTCCGAGCACCATCAGCGACCGTCGAATCATGCCGTTCCCTTCTCACACGAGCCCCACGCGGTGGCAGCACCACTGCCCCGCGAGAGTCCCGGCTCGTGTGCGTGTGCGGCATAAGTATCGACTTGGCACCGTTGTGTCAAGAACACCACCCGCTTCACTGTGGCTGCTGGGCGGACTGCAGATGCCGTTCTACTCTGACGAACTCGAACAGCTGGCCCGCACTCACAAGATCGCCCGCGACTTCCGTCGGCGCACCCTGAACGCCGAACTGTCGTGCCGCGCAACGAAAGGCGGGAGCCGCCCCGGATCCGCCTCCACGTTTGACAGTCTTCCCGAGAGGGCCCAAAATAGGCTTGAATACGTGCAAAACACGCAAGGTTCGTCGGAGGGACGACGGTCGATGCTCAACTGCCGAGTCGTCGGAGTCATGGTGTGTGCGCTGGCAATGGCCGGTGCGTCCGGTCGTGTGGTGATGCGGGCGCAGGCCCAGCCGGCGACTGGCACTCCGGCGGAGCAGCGTGCGTTGCTCGATCAGTACTGTGTCACCTGCCACAGCGAGCGACTCCAGGTGGGAGGGTTGTCGCTCCAGGGCCTGGACCTCGACAACGTCGCGGACCACGCGGAGGTGTGGGAGAAGGTGGTCCGGAAGCTGCGCGCCGGGTCGATGCCTCCCCAGCCACGCCCCCGACCGGACACGACCGCCTACGACGGGTTCAGAGGGTGGCTGGAAGCTGAGCTTGACGCTGCCGCCGAGGCTGCGCCCAATGCGGGTCGCACCGAGGCGCTGCACCGGATCAGCCGTACGGAGTATCGCAACGTCATCCGGGATCTCCTGGCCCTGGATGTCGACGTCGGCGAACTGCTGCCGGCGGACGACACCAGCTACGGATTCGATAACATCGCGGGTGTGCTCGGCGTGTCACCGACGCTGATGGAGCGCTACCTCGCGGCGGCCCGGAAGATCAGTCGACTGGCGGTCGGCTCTCCAGTGCCCTCCCCCACCGAGGAAACGTTCCGGATCGCCTCGGATCTCGGGCAGGATGCGCACATCGAGGGGCTGCCGTTCGGCACCCGCGGCGGCACACTCATCGATTTCAACTTTCCAGAGGATGCCGAGTACGTCGTCTCGGTCGTCCCTGATGGTCCGCTGTACATCGAACCTCACGAACTGGAAGTGACGCTCGATGGGGAACGGGTGGAGCTGTTCACCGTGGGCCGCACGCTGGAGCCGGGCGAACGGCGTGGAGAGTACTCCGAAGCCGACGCGCGGGAGTTACGGCTCAGGGTCAACGCGGGACCGCACCAGCTCGGCGTGGCGTTTCTCCAGAAGACGGCCGCCGAACCTGAGCGGACCCGTAAGCTGTATCTCCGACCGTTCACCGGCGAAGGCTCCGGCGGTGATTCCCGCTATCAGCCGTATGTCGACCGGGTCTCGATCACCGGGCCGTTCGAGTCGAGCGGCTCCCGTCCGGCCCTCGACACCCCCAGCCGCGCCCGAGTCTTCGTGTGTCGGCCGTCCGCGGCCAACGGCCCGACGGCGGCCGCCTGCGCGACCGAGATTCTTTCGACGCTGGCACGGCGCGCGTTCCGCCGTCCGGTCACCGATGAAGACGTCGGACGCCTTCTGACCTTTTACGAACAGGGCGCAGCGCGCAACGGCTTCGACGGGGGCATCGAACTGGCCCTGCGGCGGCTTCTGGTCAGTCCGGAGTTCCTCTTCCGCATCGTGGAGGAGCCCGCCGGAGCGGTGGCGGGTGTCCCCTACGCCTTGAGTGACCTCGAGCTCGCCTCTCGGCTCTCCTTCTTTCTGTGGAGCAGCATCCCCGACGACGAGTTGCTCGAGGTGGCGACGCGTGGAGCCTTGCAAGACCCCGCCGTCCTGGAGGCCCAGACCCGCCGGATGCTCGCCGACCCGCGGGCCGACGCGCTTGTCACCAACTTTGCGGGCCAGTGGCTGAGCCTGCGCAACGCCGCGGCGGTGCAGCCGGACGAAGACCAATTCCCTGACTTCGGCGAGGACCTGCGTCGGGGATTTCGGCGCGAGACGGAACTGCTCTTCGCCAGCGTCCTCCACGAAGACCGGAGCATCATCGACCTGCTCGCCGCGGACTATACCTTTCTGAACGAGCGACTGGCGCGCCATTACGGCATCCCCAACGTGCGCGGCAGCCATTTTAGGAAAGTGGCCTTGGAGGACCCGGCACGTGGCGGGCTCCTGGGGCACGGCAGCATCCTGACCGTCACCTCCTACGCCAACCGAACGTCGCCGGTCCTGCGCGGTAAATGGGTGCTTGAGAACATCCTCGGCAATCCGCCGCCGCCGCCGCCGCCGAATGTACCGGCACTCGAGGAGACCACCACCGGGAAACATCTGACGATGCGCGAGGCGATGGCCCAGCATCGGGCCAACCCGGTGTGCGCAAGTTGTCACCAGTTGATGGACCCGCCCGGCCTCGCGCTCGAATCGTTCGACGCGGTCGGGCGCTGGCGTACCCCCAGCGAGACCAAGGGCGAGATGGACGTCAGCGGAGTGCTGCCTGACGGCACGACCTTTGACGGACCGGCGGGCCTGAAGCACGCCCTGCTGGCTCACCCGGATCGATTCGTCAACACCGCCACCGAGAAGCTGCTGACCTACGCCATCGGGCGTGGCGTGGAATACTACGACGCGGCGGCCGTGCGGGCGATCACCCGTGAGGCCGCGGCCGACGATTACCGTTTGACGACCCTCATTCTTGGTGTCGTCAAGAGCACGCCGTTCCGCATGAGGAGCACCCAGTCATGATCATCACGAAGATGTCGCTGCCCCGTCGAACGTTCCTGCGCGGGGTGGGTACCGCGCTGGCCCTCCCGTTGCTGGACGCGATGGTCCCGGCAGCCACGGCCCTGGCGCGAACCGCCGCCAGCCCGACCAAACGACTGGGGTTCATCTACATCCCGAACGGGGCGAACATGGGCAAGTGGACGCCAGCAACCGATGGGGTCCTTGAACTGTCACCGACCTTGAGCCCACTCGCACCGGTGCGCGACCAGATTGTCATCCCGACCGGCCTCGCACACCGGCAGGCCGAAGCGTGGGGCGACGGCAACGGCGAGCATTCCCGCGCCAGTGGTGTCTGGTTGAACGGCGTGCACCCGAGGCGCACGGAAGGCGCCGATGTACGAGCCGGGACGACCGTCGACCAGATCGCCGCGGCGACCTTGGGGCGGGAGACCCCGTTACCCTCACTCGAGATTTCGCTCGAGAACAGCTTCGTGGTCGGCAACTGCGACAACGGATACAGTTGCGTCTACACCAACACGATCGCCTGGCGTTCACCGACGACCCCGCTGCCGATGGAGCACAACCCACGGGTGGTGTTCGAGCGGCTGTTCGGCGAGGGCGGCACCACGGCCGACCGGCTCGCTCGACTCGGCGAGGACCGGAGCATTCTCGACGCGGTGCGCGACGACATGACCCGGCTGGAACGGAAGCTGGGCGCCGGCGACCGCGCCCGGGTGGGCCAGTACCTTGACGCGGTGCGCGAGATCGAACGGCGAATCCAGCGTGTCGAGGCACAGGCCGACGATGCGGAACTTCCGGAAAATCTGGCCCGACCGGTCGGTATTCCCGAATCGTTCGACGAGCACGCGCGGCTGATGTTCGATCTCCAGGCGCTGGCCTTCCAGGCCGACATCACCCGGGTCTTCACGTTCCTGGTCGGCCGGGAGCAGAGCGCGCAGAGCTATCCCGAGATCGGGGTGCCGGACGCGCATCACGCCACCTCGCATCACCAGCTGGACCCGGCCAAGCTCGAGCAGTATGCCAAGATCAACACGTACCACGTGGACCTGCTCTCCGGCTTCCTGCAGCGGTTGCAAGCGACTCCGGACGGCGATGGGTCGCTGCTGGATCACTCGCTGATTCTGTATGGCGGCGGCATCAGCGACGGCGACCAGCACTCGCACATCGACCTCCCGCTGGTTCTCGCCGGCGGCGGCGCCGGTCAGCTGCAGGGTGGACGACACGTGCGCTACCCGACGGACACCCCGATGACGAACCTGCTGGTAGCGATGCTGGACAAGGCTGGCGTCGCCCCGGCGGAGCAGTTCGGGGACAGCACGGGACAACTCGATCTACAACCGTTGAACGTGTAGGACGAACCGCTTCGTGCACCTCGCCGGATGCGGCACGCGAAGAGGGAAGAACACATGGCACGCTCGCACATTCCATCGTTGCTCATCGCCACGGCGGTGCTGGTGTCCAGTTCCGTCGTCGAGGCGCAACCGACGCCAATCCCCCTCATCGAGGCGGTCAAGTCAGAAGACCCGGCCGCCGTCCAGGCGCTCCTGGACCTCGACCAGACCACGGATGCGAATGCTGCCGCGACTGACGGGACGACTCCGCTGCACTGGGCCACGCACCAGAACAATGACGACATCGCCGCGATACTGATCGCCGCCGGAGCCGACGTCAACGCCACGACGCGCTACGGAGTGGCCCCGATCGGTCTGGCTGCCACCAACGGCAGTGAGCCGCTGTTGCGGCGGCTCCTCGAGGCTGGCGCCGACCCCAACCACGTCAGCGGTGATGGCGAGACGCCGCTGATGACCACGGCGCGGGCCGGCGTGGTGCCGGCGATCCAACTCTTGCTCGACCATGGCGCCGATATTGACGCCGTGGAGGGCTGGCACGGACAAACGGCCTTGATGTGGACCGCATCCCAGAACAATCCGGCGGCGGCCGGGGCCCTGCTCAAGGGCGGTGCGAACCTGCATGCCGTATCCGAGGGTGGCTTCACCCCACTGCTGTTCGCCGTTCGCGAAGGGAGCCTGGAGGCGCTGGATACCCTGCTGGCTGCCGGCGCCAACCCGGACGACGCCCTCCCCGATGGGACGAGCGCCCTGGCAATCGCCACCTACAACGCGCAATACGACGCGGCCGCCAGACTGCTCGAGGCGGGCGCCGACCCAAATGCGATGGGGCAAGGCTGGACGGCGTTGCATCAGGTCGTCTGGACCCGGCGACCGAACCTGGGGCGAAACCCACCATTCCCGGTACCGCTCGGCCGCCTCGATGGACTGGATATGGCGCGTATCCTGATCGAGCACGGCGCCGACCCGAACCTGGCCCAGGAAAAGGAGCCCACTGACGGCAACCGCAACATGCTGGACCGCACCGGGGCTACGCCGTTTCTGCTCGCGGCCAAGGCGGCCGACGTGCCGATGATGCGGCTGCTCGCCGACCTCGGCGCCAACCCCAACATCACCACCTGGGACGGCACCACCGCGATGATGGCGGCGGCCGGCGTCGGCATCTGGAAAATCGGCGAGAACCCGGGCACGAACGAAGAGGCACTGGCCGCAGTGACGCTGGCCTGGGAATTGGGGAATGACGTCAACGACCTCGACGGCAACAGCGACACCGCTCTGCACGGCGCGGTCCATCGTGGCGCCGAGGGCATTGTGCGGTTTCTCCATGAGAAAGGGGCCAACCTGGATGCGGTCAACAACACCGGATGGACTCCGTTGTCGATCGCGGAGGGGGTCTTTTATCCGAACACCTTCAACCGACATCCAGATATCGTGACGCTCCTGAAGTCGCTGGGCGCGGACCAGGCCGCCGGTATCCGGCGACCGATGGACCTGGCCCCATGGGAGCGTGAAGCCTTGGCGGCGAACGCGCCTGAACAGTAGAACCAACAAGACCAGCAACGTCCCGGCACCACGCAACACACCATCCGCGCCGCGTCCGTGGCGCGCAACATCACGGAATCCGCGTTGGCGGCCCGACAGAGGTCACAGAGTAACGATGAGCACAGAGCAACATACATTTACCGCTGAAGTGCGAGAGCTGCTGAATCTGATGGTTCACTCGCTCTACTCCCAGAAAGACATTTTTCTCCGAGAGTTGATCTCGAACAGCTCCGATGCGCTAGACCGTCTCCGGGTGGAGGCGTTGTCTGACACGACCTTGATGCCGGAGGGCGAGCTCGAAATTAGACTCGAGGTCGATACCGACGCGCGCACGCTCTCCATCTCGGACACCGGCATCGGCATGAGTCGGGAGCAGGTCGTCAGCGACATCGGCACCATCGCCCGATCGGGCAGTCGGGAATTCCTGGCCGCCCTGAAAGAGAAGCAACGTGCCGAAGAGAGCGACACCGGGGCCGCGTCAGCAGACCTGATTGGACAGTTCGGCGTCGGCTTTTATTCCACGTTCATGGTGGCGGACCGGGTCACCCTCACCACCCGCCGGGCTGGGACCGACACCGGCGTCCAGTGGGAGTCGACCGGCGACGGCACCTACACACTGGGGGACGCGGACCGCCCGCACCCCGGCACCACCGTGACGCTGCATCTCAAGCCGGCGGACGAAGAGGACGGCCTCAGGGACTACACCGATACCGCGGTGCTGACCGAGATCGTCAAGAAGCACTCGGACTTCGTGGCGCACCCGATCCGGATGAAGGTGGAGCGGCAGGAACCGTTGCTCGACAACACCGGCATCCCGGTCAAGGGCGTGCTCCCGAAAACGGTGGTCAAAGACGAGACGTTGAACTCGATGAAGGCGATCTGGACGCGCTCTCGCGGCGACGTCACAGACGACGAGTATCACCAGTTCTACCGGCATGTCGGCCAGGACTGGCAGGACCCGGTCGTCATCATTCCGGCCGCGATGGAAGGCGCGTTCAACGCGCGCATCCTGCTGTTCATTCCCGCCAAGGCCCCGTTCGACCTCTATCACCGGGAACGGATCAGCAAGGGCGTCCAGCTGTACGTGAAGCGCGTCCACATCATGGACGACTGGAAGGCGTTGCTGCCGGAGTGGCTGCGGTTCCTCAAGGGGGTGATCGACTGTGAGGACCTGTCCCTGAACGTGTCCCGGGAGATCCTCCAGCATGACCGGCAGGTGAAGGCCATCCGCACCTTCGCCATCAAGAAGACGCTCGATGCGATCGACCGCCTGCGCAAGGACAAGCCGGACGCGATGCGCACGCTGTGGCGGGAATTCGGCGCCGTGCTGAAGGAAGGGCTCGCCGCAGGCGACGACTATCGCGACCGCTTGCTCGAACTCCTGCTGGCGTCGACGACCTACGGCGACGAGCCGACCTCACTGGCCGACTACCTTGGCCGAATGCCGAAGGACCAGGCGCACATCTACTACCTTGGCGGCAGCTCACTGGAGGCGGTGCGTAACTCACCGCACCTCGAGTCGTTCAAACGCAAGGGGGTCGAGGTGCTGTTCTTCACCGACCCGGTCGACGAGTTCTGGCTCGAACGCGACGTGTCTTACAAGGACAAGACGTTCGTGTCTGTGAGCAAGGGTGAAATCGACCTGGGCAAGGACGACACCGCCGAGGCGAGCGACGCTGACACCGACAAGACGGACGACAACTCGCTCGACGGGCTCCTGCAAACCCTTCGCAGCCTGCTGCAGGACGACGTCAAAGATGTCCGACTCTCGGGCCGTCTCACCGACAGCCCGGCGTGCCTGGTCGGCGACAAGGACGACCTGAGCCCGCAGCTTGAGCAGATGATGCGGCAGCTGGGTCAATCCGCGCCGAAGACGAAGCGTATTCTCGAAATCAATCCGAACCACGCGTTTGTCGTGCGCCTGGGCGCCATCCACGCGGTGGACGCCAAGGCGCCTGAGCTCACCATCTACGCGCAGTTGCTGCACGGGCAGGCCATTCTGGCCGAGGGCGGCGAGCTGCCCGACCCCGGCGCCTACAGCCGCGTCGTGATGGAGGTGGCGCAACTGGCCGTCGGGGCCAGTTCAACGCCAGTGGCGCCCGAGGCGGCGCCAGAGCCAAACGCCGAGGCCTCGCCCGAACTAGGCTCGGAATCGGCCGCGGAACCGGAACCAACCGCGACGCCGGCTGGGGACGCCGAGACCGGCGGATCACCGGACGGTAACGCGTCATGAGGTCTCCCGTCATGAAAACCTGCCGATACCCCCTGCTGGTCACGTTGCTCGTCGTCA